>NZ_DASQNA010000015.1 GCF_035645195.1 Paenibacillus sp.
AGCGGCGGCGCGCTTGTCCGAGCAGCATCACTCCAGCGGTGCGTAAAAAGGCAATACGAAACTGGCCCCGATCCATCGGATCGGGGCTTTTCTTTGCCTGCAGCAGCCCCCGGAGCGCGCCGACAGCATAAAACATGTGCGCTTGAGCGCGAAGAGCACAAAAGTTGTGCGGATGAACGGAGCGTAAGCTTCGGTCCGGAGGCGCGAGAGATGTTGGCTGAACCGCTTAGAGCGCCGGAGCCCGCCGACAGCACAAAACATGTGCGCTTGAGCGCGAAAAGCACAAAAGTTGTGCGGTTGAACGGGGCTGGCGCTTTGGTCCGGGAGGGAAGCATGCGAGCATCAAAAAAATCCCCGAACGTATCGTTCGAGGATTTCGCATCGTCGGATTCCCGCCGCTTCGCGCGGGCGGCGAATTAAACGCCCTTCGCGTCCAGCACCTTGCGAATGTACGCCTGCGTCTCCTTCGGCAGCCGCTCCATCGCCATCGACAAATCGGCGTCCGTCTTGATGCCGAGCCGATCGATCCGCCCGGGGCCCGCGTTGTACGCGGCCAGCGCGACGGCTTCGCTGCCGTTGTATTTCGTCAGCAAGTAGGACAAATAGCGCGTGCCGCCGTTCACGTTCTGCACCGGATCGAACGAATCGGTCACGCCGAGCGACCGCGCCGTCGCGTCCATCAGCTGCATCAGCCCTTTGGCCCCGGCCGGCGACACCGCATTCGGGTCGTACCCGGACTCGACGCGCACGACCGCCCGCACGAGCGACGGATCGACCCCGTACGCCGCGCTCGCCTCGCGGATCATCTCTTCTACGCCGGTATCCGGCTTCGACTCCCCTGCCGTCGCGTACCGCCCGAGCGGGACCGACGCGGTGAGCGCCTCCAGCCCGAACTGCGCCGCGGATCCGCTCGGCTCCTCGACGGCGGTGCCGTTGCCCGATGTCGCCGTCATCAGCTGCAGCAGCGCCGCGAAATCGGCGCCGCCCTCCGCGCCCTGGCCCCCGCCGAGCGACGCCGACGTCACGTCCGTCGACGATATGAATTGCGTCCGCAGCCATGCGCTGATCAGCTTCGGATCGATCGCTTCCATCCCCATACTCATGCCGTTCAGTCTCCGTTCTCCGTGGATGCGTCTATTATAGAGGAAATCGGACGAGAGCTCCATCGTTTTTTGCATGAAAAAAGCGCCGCCCGGACATGCCGGACGGCGCGAAAGGAATGCGCTGCTATACGCTGTTCTGGAGCGTCATCAGGAAGATAAAGAACGAAATGAGTCCGAGCGCGACGGCCCAGCCGCCCATCGCTTTCCGCCCTTGCGCGTACGCCATGAAGCCGACGACGGCCGCAGCGGGCCCCAAGATGCTCGGCAGCAGGAAGAACGACAACACCGCCGTCAACAGCGCGGCGAGCCCGAGCGCATAGCCCGGCTTCGCGTTCTGCCGCGCGTCTCCCGCCGTCCCGCCGGCACCGGCGGCCCCGGCAGGCGGCGCGGCCAGTTCGGTCCCGAACTCCGCGTCTTCGGCTCCCTTCGACCCCTCGTTCGAGTCGGGGACGATCGGCTGCACTTTTTCTTCCTGGAAGAACGCTTTGTCCGAAACGGACGATTCGCTTTCGAACCCGGTTTCCGGGCCGAACGAGGCCGAAGCGTCGTCGGCCGCCGTACGATCTGGATGCTCGTTCACGTGGAGTTCCCTCCTTGCGTTCTGTCCGGCGTCGTTACGCTTTCGGCTTGAACGTATGGCAGCAGGTGGACGACGACGACTTGGCGGCGTCCTGGTGATCGGAATCAAAGCTTTCCCCGGCGAACTCCGCGTCGTAGTTCATTCGCGCGTGTTTGTCGATATCGACCATGATGAGGTCCGCGCCGCAATTGTTGCCTTCTTTATTGAAGACGCAATTCGATACGCTGCATTTGACCTGTGTCAAAACCATCACCCCCTCCAAAGGTTGCCCGTCCGGAGGGGGTGAGTATGCGAGGGAGGTTTAGGTACGCTCGCCCTGCATGCGGCGCTGCGTGATGTAGTCCGTTTCGTAATAAGCGAGATCTTCGCGAAGCTCTTCGAAAATTTTGGACAGCGACAGCGTCAAATCGCGCACGTCGCGGACCGGCTTTTTCCGGAAGCGGATCGCGTCTTGCCCCGTGTACGCGTAACGTCCGTCTTCGGAATAGCATTCATGCTTCGGATAGAAGAAGTTGTTGACGGAGCTGTGGTACACGTCGTACAGGACGCGCTCCGCATAATCGTTGTTGAACGTCGGGCGGCGCAGCGCGACGCCGAGCTTCTCGTAATTGACGGTCGAAAACACAAGCAGGTGACGCATATCCGATAAAAAGCCGCGGTTGAACTCGTCCAGCGCCGGATCTTGCTCCGGGTTCAGGCTCGTCAACGTGACGCTGTTTAAGAACGGTTCGATCGTATCGATCGCTTGCTTGAGCTTTTGTTTCGTCGTTTCGCACAATTGTTGGACGTTATGAATCGCCATAAAGGTTATCCCCCTTACCTCATTCACCGGGCGCAAAACCGCGCCGATGCTCATCCATCATCCTATCACAAATAAGGCAAAAACGGTACTCCTCGCCGCGAATAACCGAAAGCCGGGAAGCCACCCTAACAAACAAAGAATCATGCGTCGCAGAGGGGAGCGCAATCGATCTATGGACAAACGGAAAATCGGCGCAGGCGTGCTGGTCGCCTTGTTCGCGCTGGCGTTGCCCGCGGCTTATTGGCTGCAGCAGGACCGGCCCGGCGACGGGCCGCGCGCCGCCGACGTCGGCGATCCGGCCCGCCGGCCCGCCGCTCGATTCGAGCATCGGCATAAACAAAAGATACTGGCGAGCGACGTCTCCACGACCGCCGCGCTCTGCCGTCTCCAATGCCGCAGCGATTTGGCGTCGTTCGCGAAGCGAAACGGCGGCCGGAACCAAGAGCAGATTCGACTTGAGCTCGCCGAGATGCGCGGCATGCATCCGCATCTCCATGCGCTGGCGTGGGTCGACGGCGGCTCCGCGCTGACGGACGGTAGTCTCGGCAACGCGGCGCCGGACGCGAAGGCGCGCTGGGAGGAAGCCATTCGCGCGGTGCGGGCCGGCAAGCGCTACGAATCGAAGCCGCTGCAAGGAACGGACGGCGATCAATACTTCGTGCTCGGCGAACCGGCGGGCGCCGGCCGCGGCCAAGGCGCCGTCGGCTTCGTCCATCAGGACGTCCTGCGCCAGGTCGCAAGCAACCAGTCCCGAAACCTGCGATTGAAAGAGTTTCCGGACGAGGACAAACGGTTCGGTATTCGCGCGGTCGATCCGGAAACCGGCCGCGAGGTCGACGTCGACACGCCGGAGGAAAACCAGGGCGTCAGCCATTACCGCAAACGCGAAGTCGTCGTTAAATTCAAGAAACCCCCGAGTCCTGACGACATCGCGCGGATGAAGGCCGAGACGAAGGCCGTCTCGGTCAAGCAGCTCGGCCCCGCGTTCGTCTTCGATTCCCGGCAGATGACGACCGCGCAGCTGATGGACTATTTCAAGAAGCGCGACATTGAATACGTCGAGCCGCATTATATGTACGTTACGAACGAAACGTCGGCGGCGGAGCCGAACGACGAGCTGTACGGACGATACCAATGGAATTTGCCGATCATCGAGACGCCTGCCGGATGGACGCTCTCGAAGGGCAATGCGGAGGTCGTCGTCGGCGTCATCGACACCGGCGTCGCCCTCTCCCACCCCGACCTCAAAGAGCACATCGTCGAGGGATACAACGTCGTCGAACCGGCCTCGCCGCCGGAGGACGACGTCGGCCACGGCACGCACGTCGCGGGCGTCGTCTCGGCGCTCACCGACAACGGCCAAGGGGTCGCCGGCATGACGTGGTACAACAAAATCATGCCGGTGAAGGTGCTCGACTCGACCGGCATGGGCAGCACGTACTCCGTCGCCGAGGGCATCATTTGGGCGACGGATCACGGCGCGAAGGTGATCAACATGAGCCTCGGCAACTATGCGAGCGCCGAGTTTCTGCACGACGCCATCCGTTACGCGTTCGACCGGGACGTCGTGCTGATCGCGGCGACCGGCAACGACAACACGAGCGATCCCGGCTTTCCGGCCGCCTATCCGGAGGTGTTCGCCGTCTCCGCCACGAATCAGGATCGGGAGAAAGCGACGTTCTCGAACTATGGCGATTACGTCGACGTCGTCGCCCCGGGCGAAAATATCGCGAGCACGTATACCGACAACCAATACGCCGCCCTATCCGGCACGTCAATGGCGAGCCCGCACGTCGCCGCGCTCGCGGCGCTGATCCGCTCCGCCAATCCGGCGCTGAAAAATACGCAGGTGTACGACATTATGCGCAAGAGCGTCGACGATTTGGGCACGCCGGGAAGAGATCCCTACTACGGGTATGGGCAAATCAACGTGTCCCGCGCGCTGCAGCTCGCGGTCGGCCAAAAGCCCGAAGCGGCGTCGGACGACGGCGCCGAGCGGCGGACGGTCGGACGCAAGCCCCGCGAATCGTTCTTCGAAGAGCTGGTCCGCTCCATGTTCGGTTCGTAATAAAAGCGTCTAAACGCGAAGAAAGAGCTGTCGAAGGTTCGACAGCTCTTTCGCGTTATGGTGATCAAGAGAAGTTTGCCGTAAGCCGGGTTCTGTACTTCCAGTGGTCAGATCGGGTCACCTGCCCTCCCACCGCGGAAGCGACAATCATCTATCTAGGCGGCGCATTGCTGCGACGCTCAAGCGACCAACCCGAACGCGCCTCGGGCCAAGGCTGCGGCGCGAAGCCGCGGCGTTCTCCTCGGTCTTGCTCCAAGTGGGGTTTACCAGGATGTATGTCACCATACCTCCTCGTGGTCTCTTACACCACGGTTCCACCCTTGCCTGTGCCTTCTCGCGAAGGCCATCGGCGGTCCATTTCTGTGGCACTATCCTTCGGCTCGCGCCGACTGGACGTTATCCAGCACCCTGCCCTGTGGAGCCCGGACTTTCCTCCCGCGAGCCTTGCGGCCCGCCGGCGATTGTCTGTCAAACTTCTCGAATCTATAACTCAGTATACTCGCTGGCTCGGCTCGTTGCAACGACAGGTTATTGGCACGGCTTCCAGCCGGGTCGATTCCGCCCGAGAAACGCGCCCTATATGAACGTGAACGGCTCCGTCGACGGCGCCGAAGCGTACGCCTCGACGTTCCAGCCTTCGCGCGCCGCGTGGGCGTTCAGCTTCTCCGCGACGGCCGCCTTCATCACCTGTTCGATATGATGCCCCGGATCGACGAGCGCGAGACCGGCCGCCAGCGCGTCGTGCGCCGTATGATGGTCTAGGTCGCCCGTGACGTAGACGTCGGCGCCGGCGGCGAGCGCGTGCTTCACGAAGCTGCGCCCCGAGCCGCCGACGACAGCGACGCGGCGCACCGGCTTCGCGGCGTCGCCGACGAAGCGGAGCGCGGGCACGCCGAACGCCGCCTTCGCCCGCTCCGCGAACGCGCGCAGCGGCTCCGCCGCCGGCAGCTCGCCGATGCGGCCGATGCCGTACGGCGCTCCGCTCAGCTCGAGGCGGAACACGTCGTACGCGACCTCCTCGTAAGGATGCGCCGCGATTACCGCTCGGACGACGTCCGCCCTGCGGCTCTCCGGCACGATCGTTTCGAACCGAACCTCTTCGGCCCGCTCCAGCTTGCCGGCCTCCCCAAGGTACGGGTTCGCTCCCGCCTCCGGCAGGAACGTGCCGGTGCCGTCGACGGAGAAGCCGCAGTGGCTGTACCGTCCGATATGGCCCGCCCCGGCGTCGAACGCCGCTTGACGCACCGCGTCCGCGTGCGACGCCGGCACGTAGACGACCAGCTTATAGAGCGTCTCGCGGCCGGTCGTCTTGAGCGGCGCCGTGCCGGTCAAACCGAGCCGCTCCGCGAGCAGGTCGTTGACGCCGCCTTCCGCGACATCCAAATTCGTATGCGCCGCGAACACCGCGATGTCGTGCAGCAGCAGCTTTCGAAGCAGCCGCCCGTCGGGGCGGTCCGTGCGCACGGCGGCGAGCGGCCGATAAATGAGCGGATGATGCGCGATAATGAGCCCTGCCCCGGCGGCGATCGCCTCGTCGACGACCTCCTCCGTCACATCGAGGGCGACCGCCGCTTTGGCGACCTTCGCGTCCATCGAGCCGACGAGCAGCCCGATTTTATCGCCCTCCTCCGCGAGCGACGGCGGCGCCCAGCTTTCCATCCAGCGTACGATCCGTTTCACTTCGACAGCCATGACAGCACCTCGTTCACTTCGTTCCTCTCTTGCGACAACTCCTCGCGCTTCTTCTTCGCTTCCAAGCTGTCCGACCGCCCGATTTGCTCGATCAGCGCGTCCAGCTTCGCGGAATACGCGGTCCACTTCCGGACGAACAGCTCCGTCGGGCGCCGCAGCAGATGCGGTCCCATCAAGAGGCGTACGGCCCGCGGCACCGGAGCCCCGGCCCCGTCCACGGGACCTTCGTACAGCGCTTCGTTCCACTCGCGCGCCTCCGCCGGATCCGTCGCCCGGTCGGCCGTCAGCACTTCGTACATCAGGCCTTCTTCTTCGAGCAGCGTCTCGGCCGTAAGCTTCCAGTCCTGCCGAAGCAGCCACTCGCGAACGAGACGCTCGCCGATGTTCGGCTGCAGCACGAGCCGACGGACGCCGGCAAGCGCCTCCCCGCCGGAAGATAAAATATCGACGATCGTGCCCCCGCCCATGCCCGCGATGGCGATCGTCGCCGCCTCGCCCGGGCGCAGGACGGCGAGGCCGTTGCCGATGCGCACGTCGACGCGGTCCTCGAGTCCGGCCGCGCGCACCTGGCGCTCGGCCGCCGCGGCGGGACCTTCGTGAATGTCGCCCGCGACCGCCCGGGGAATATGCCCGCGCTGCACGAGCGCCACCGGCAGCAGCGCGTGGTCCGTGCCGATATCCGCCAGCGTGCCGCCGGGCAGCACCTGCTCCGCCACGGCCCCGAGCCGTTTGGATAATTCGATCATATTACACAACCCATTCCGTCCAAGTTTTTCGTAGAGCGAACGCGGCCGCGCCGAGCGCGGCCAGCTTGCCGAACATGACCGACTGCGTAACGACAAGCGGCTGCTCCGTCAACGCATACGCATAGCCTTCAGGGACGAACCACAGCAGGCAGGCAACGATGAAAAACACGGCGCCCGCCTCCTTCGCCCGCCGGCTGAGCAGCCAACCGATCCAGCCGAACAGCAGCGACAGCGGCACCCAGCTCAATTCGAGCGCCGCCCAACCTTCCGGGGCGACGATCCGGTGAACGGCCAGCGTGTACGAGAGGAGGAATCCGATCCAACCGCATAGATGAATCCAAGGCACCCGCAGCGCGAGTCCGAACGCGATCCATAGGATGGAGCAGCAGGCGATATACAAGGCCCCGGCCCCCCAATGTCCGCCGCCGTCCGCCTGCATCATCCACGCGCCGCCGACGAGCAGCGCGAACGCGCCGACGCCGAACAGCCCGTACGACAGCAGCGGCTTGCGGCGGCGGAACGCCGCGCTCGCCGCATGCGCGCCGACGACGACGGCGGCGTACACGCCGATTTGCAATAAGGGCGGAAACAGGCTAAAATGTAGACCAATATAGCAAATCAACCCAATGCTGGCAACAAGTAACAGCCAGTGCATCGGATGGCTCTCGACGATCCGGCGTTTCCGCTCCTGCTGCTTCGCGTCTCGCGATTCTTCCGGATCGCGATACAGATTCAGCAGGAAATCGCAATAATGGTCCGGCAGCAGCTTGCTTCGCTTCCAATGCTCGATTTCCTTGACGATCACCGCTCGCTTGGCTTCATCCATCGATACGCATCCTCCGTTAAGGGAAAAGACCCCAGCCGCATTCACAGCAAGAGGTCTCTTCGTTCATACTATTCCAGGAAATCTTTAAGCCGTTTGCTGCGGCTCGGATGGCGAAGCTTGCGAAGCGCCTTCGCTTCGATTTGACGAATCCGCTCGCGCGTGACGCCGAACACTTTGCCGACCTCTTCGAGCGTACGCGTCCGGCCGTCGTCGAGTCCGAATCGCAGACGAAGCACGTTCTCCTCGCGCTCGGTGAGCGTATCCAGCACGTCCTCCAGCTGTTCCTTCAGCAGCTCGTATGCGGCCGCGTCCGCCGGAGCGAGCGCCTCTTGATCCTCGATGAAGTCGCCGAGGTGGCTGTCGTCTTCTTCGCCGATCGGCGTTTCCAGCGAGACAGGCTCCTGCGCGATTTTCATAATTTCGCGAACCTTCTCCGTGCTGAGATCCATCTCTTTGGCGATCTCTTCCGGCGTAGGCTCCCGGCCGAACTCCTGCAGCAGCTGGCGCGACACCCGGATAAGCTTGTTAATCGTCTCCACCATATGTACGGGGATCCGGATCGTGCGCGCTTGGTCCGCGATGGCGCGGGTGATCGCTTGGCGAATCCACCACGTCGCGTAGGTGCTGAATTTAAATCCTTTGTCATGATCGAACTTTTCGACCGCTTTAATGAGACCCATGTTGCCTTCCTGGATCAAATCGAGGAACAGCATGCCGCGGCCCACGTACCGCTTCGCGATGCTGACGACGAGGCGCAGGTTCGCTTCCGCGAGCCGGCGTTTCGCTTCTTCGTCGCCCTGTTCGATCCGCTTCGCAAGCTCGATCTCGTCTTCGGCGGAGAGGAGCGGCACGCGCCCGATCTCCTTCAAATACATCCGAACAGGATCGTTGATTTTTACGCCCGGCGGCAGCGACAAATCTTCGTCGAATTGGAAATCGTCATGCTCGTCGTCCGGAAGCGCCATGCCCCCGTCCTCGTTTTCGTTCACGACTTCGATGCCTTGCTCGGCGAGCACCTCGAAAAACTCGTCGATTTGTTCCGGGTCCTGATCGAACGGGGACAATCGCTCCGTAATATCTTTATACGTCAGCGTCGACCGCTTCTTCCCTTGTTCGATCAGTTGTTCTTTGACTTGCTCCAGGGTCAATTCGGTCTCCTGCTCCGTATGCTGTTCGTTCGTCATTCGACAACTCCCTCCTCCCTAGATCCGTTGACCAAGCGACTTGAGCTCCTTCTCTAGGGTAATGATCTCGATTCCGATCTGCGCGGCGGCGCCGAAATCCGACGCTCGCTCGGCTCTTGCAAGCTTCTGTTGCATTTGCTTCAATTTCTGCACTAAGCCCTGTTTGCGGATTTCCGTCAGGCAATCCTCGAGCACTTTATCGTTCGCTGCGTCCTGCGGGTAGGAGAGCAAAATCGAGCTGGCCTCCGCTTCGAGCGCGTCGTCGTGCAAGGTGGCGACGAACCCGCTCGGATTCGGAGCCTTGCCTTCGGCATAGTAAGCATATAAATAAGCAGCGATCGCCGCATGAGCTTCCACGTGAAATTCGTCGCCCACTTGATCTTGGACGAGCCGTGCGACATCTTCGCTGTGCATCATCGCGGAAAGCAGCTGTCGTTCCGCCGCGATGTACGCCGGCCGCAGCGTCGGCACCGGCGGGGCCGGGGGGCCCTTTTCATTCATATCAGTATTCCACGGAATTTCGTTCTTATCCCCGGGGCCTCTCATTTTCTGCCGGATTTCATGCATTTCTTGTTTCAAAGTTTCAAAGGCGTATCCGGTTTCCGAAGCGACGTCCCGCAGATAATGTTCCCGCTCCGTCGGCGATTCCAGAGCGGCCACGATCCGAAGCGCGGCTCTCGCGAACGACAGTCTGCTCCCGTCATCTTGTAGTGTATGTTCCTTCTTTAAATATAGTATTTTATATTTTGTCGAAGAAACCGCCTGACGGATGACGCTCGACAGGAACGCTTCGGGGCCGTATGTCGAAATGTATTCGTCGGGATCTTTCCCTTCGGGCAGCAGCGCCACTTCCGCTTTCATGCCGACCTTTTCGCACAAAAGCACGCATTTATGCGCCGCGGCTTGTCCCGCGCGGTCCCCGTCGTAACAGATCAGCACCGAATCGCAATACCGTTTGAGCAAAGCTACATGCGACTCCGACAAGGCCGTGCCGAGCGTCGCTACCCCGTTCTCCACCCCCGCTTCCCTCGCCTTGATGACGTCCACCATGCCCTCGAACAGAACCGCCTGCCGCGATTTGCGAATGGCGGCTTTCGACAGATGGAGCGGATACAACACCTTGTTTTTCTGGAACAAGGGCGTCTCCGGTGAATGCAAATATTTCGGCTGCGCATCCCCTACCGCGCGGCCGTTAAAGGCGATGATTTTGCCGCCGGCGTCCCAAATCGGAAACATGACGCGATCGCGAAATCTGTCGAACCAGCCCTCGCTTTCCCGAGCGACGATCAGTCCCGCGCGCTCCGCAACTTGCGGCGGGTACCCTTTCGTCTGGAGAAATTGCGTCAAGCTGTCCCACAACGGAGGCGCAAAGCCGATTTGGTATTCGTCGATCATCTTCTGGGTAAAACCGCGCCTCTTCAAATACGCGTAAGCCGCTTGCCCCTGCTCCGTGCCGCCGAGCACGAAGTGGAAAAACTTCGCGGACTCCTCGTTGGCGGCGACATACCGAACCGCCTCTCTTTGCTCCGGCGTCATCTCGCTCGGCGCGGGCGCGAAATCGAAAGCGATGCCCGCTTCCTCGGCGAGCGCGCGAACCGCTTCCGGGAACGACAACCCTTCGGATTTCATCAGAAACCGAATGGCGTTGCCTCCCGTGCCGCAACCGTAGCAGTAGAAAATCCGCTTCTCCGGCGTGACGTGAAAAGAGGGCGTTCTTTCGGAATGGAAGGGGCATAATCCGAGAAAGCCTCGACCGCTTTTGGACAATTTCACGGTGCGTCCGATCAGCTCCGCGATGTCCGTTTTGTCCAATACCGCCTGAATGACGCTCTCCGGAATCGAACCTGTCCTCATGACCTCTTCACCACGTTCCGAAATTGCAAATATTAGTATTCGCTATGATGAACCATTCTCCTGCAACCTCGACAAAACTTTTGTCAAAACGTGTAGAAACTTGTCTCGGTCTTCTTTCGTGAACGGCCTCGGCCCCCTCGTTCTCCCGCCGGACCGCCGCACCTTCGCCGAATGATGGCGTTCCTCGAGAAGCCGGTCGATGTTGTCGTTCGTAAACATCGTCCCGCGCGGGGACAGCACCGTCGTCCGCTTGGCGAGGCCGATCGTCGCGAGACCGTAATCGCCGGTGACGAGCACGTCCCCCGGCGCCAGCCGATTCGCGATATACAAGTCGGCGGATTGGTTCGACGCGTCCACCTGTACGTTCGTCACGCCCGGCAGGTCGGGCAGCCGATGGTTGTACGACGACACCATCCAAGCCGGGATGCCGAACCGGACGGCGACGGCCGAAATTTCTTCCTTCACCGGACAAGCGTCGGCGTCTACGACGATCTTCGGCTTCGCCGCGTCCATGATGCGTTCACCGCCGTTCCTTCGATGAAATAAAATCGAGTCCTTACTAATATATACGAGGGCGTCACGGAAAACTCCTGCTTCCGGCGCCCTCGCGAAAAAGTTGTCGAGTTTAGAACGCGATCTTGCTAGCCAAATACGCCGGAAGGTCCGCGATCGGCATGCGCACCTGCTCCATCGTGTCGCGGTCGCGAACGGTCACTTGACCGTCGGTTTCCGAATCGAAATCGTACGTGATGCAAAACGGCGTGCCGATTTCGTCGTGGCGGCGGTACCGTTTGCCGATCGAGCCCGCGTCGTCGAAATCGACCATGAAGTCGGCCGCCAGCTTCTCGAACACCGCGCGCGCGCCGTCGTTCAGCTTCTTGGACAGCGGGAACACCGCCGCTTTGTACGGCGCCAGCGCAGGGTGCAGATGGAGCACGACGCGGCTGTCGTCGCCTTCGAGCTGCTGCTCTTCATACGCGTCGATGAGGAACGCGAGCGTGACGCGGTCGGCGCCGAGCGACGGCTCGATGCAGTACGGGACGTACTTTTCGCCGGTCTCCTGGTCGTGATAATGGAAATCCTCGCCGGAGTGCTCCATGTGCTGCTTCAGGTCGTAATCGGTCCGGTCGGCGATGCCCCACAGCTCGCCCCAGCCGAACGGGAATTTGTACTCGATGTCGACCGTCGCGTTGCTGTAGTGGGACAATTCGTCCTCGGAATGGTCGCGCAAGCGGATGCTGTCTTCCTTCATGCCCAGCTTGAGCAGCCAGTCGCGGCAATACGCGCGCCAATATTCGAACCATTGCATATCTTCGCCCGGCTTGCAGAAAAACTCGAGCTCCATCTGCTCGAACTCGCGCGTGCGGAACGTAAAGTTGCCCGGCGTAATTTCGTTCCGGAAGCTTTTGCCGATTTGGCCGATGCCGAACGGCAGCTTCTTGCGCATCGTGCGCTGCACGTTTTTGAAGTTGACGAAAATGCCCTGCGCCGTCTCCGGACGCAAATACACTTCGTTCGCGCTGGACGCCGTGACGCCTTGGTGCGTCTTGAACATTAGGTTGAACTGGCGGATGTCCGTATAGTCGAACGCGCCGCAGTCCGGACATACGATGTGATGCTCTCGGATCAGGTCCATCATTTGGTCGAACGTCATGCCGTCGACGATAATTTCTTGCCCTTTCTCGGCGAGCGCGTTTTCGATCAGCTTATCGGCCCGGTGGCGCGACTTGCACTGCTTGCAGTCGATCATCGGGTCGTTGAAGTTGCCGACGTGACCGGAGGCGACCCACGTTTGCGGGTTCATCAAAATCGCCGCGTCGAGGCCGACGTTATACGGCGACTCTTGGATAAACTTTTTCCACCAAGCGCGTTTGATGTTGTTTTTCAGTTCGACGCCGAGCGGCCCGTAATCCCACGTATTCGCGAGACCCCCGTAAATTTCCGAGCCCGGAAAAATAAAGCCTCGGTGTTTGGCTAACGCCGTTACTGCGTCCATCGTTGTCGCTGACATGTTTCGTTTTCTCTCCTTATATGCAAAAATCCCGTCTCTACGCCCGTTGACACGGACGTAGGGACGGGTTTGTTTTCCCGCGGTTCCACCCTACTTGGCGCATCGATGTGCGCCCGCCTTTCGTTCGACAAACCCGCCGCTCCGAGAACGCCTTCGCTTACGGCACGGACCCGGGCTTTCACCATCCCCGGTCGCTGCGCTCCGCCGCGCATAAGCTACTTGTTTTCCCTTCAACGCGTAACGCGTATGTCACTTCATACTATTGGTGGATTATAACAACGTATCATGGCATTGTCAAGACGTTTCGTTCGGTTCCGCGGGTTCGTCGTACACCGCTTCGATCTGGTCCAAGACGGCGCGAGTTTTCAGCCGGACGTCGGCGTGCGCGTCCAAGTACCGGCGCAGCGCCTCCTTCAGCGCCCGCTTCGTGGCGGGCTTCACGCTGACGTCGCCGATGCGGCGAAGGTCGGCGCGCTGCAGCACCGGCAGCAGCCGAATCGCTCCCGGCGGCAGCGGCATCCGGTCCGCGCGGTCCGCCGCGCATCTCGCGCAGACGAGGCCGCCCGCCGAAGCGCTCCAGTATGCTTTCTCCTCCGGCTGCGGAACCCGCCCGCACTCGGCGCATTCGCTCGTCAGCGGCGCGAAGCCGGCGAACTGCGCCAGCTTCAGCTCGAGCATGGCGGCGACGACCGCCGGATCTTTGCCCGCCGAGAGCGCTTCGTACGCCGCTTTCAGCTGCTCGAACAAAAACTGGCTCGCCTCCCCGTCGGGCACGAGCCGGTCCGTCAATTCGGCGAAATACGCCGCGTACGCCGATGCGCGCAAATCGCCGCGAATGCCGGAGAAGCCGTCCAGCAGCTCCGCCGAGTTGAGCGTGCCGAGCCCGCTCGCCTGCGATTTGTAAAACACGAAATCTCCGTATGTATACAGCTGGGTGACGGCAGCGTGACGGCTGCGCGCCTTCTTCGCCCCGCGGACCATCACCCCGACTTTCCCGACCTCGCCGGTAAACAGCGTGACAATCAGATTGCCTTCGCCGTACGCGACGGATCGGATGACGATTCCCTCTACTCGGTATAACATGCCTCGGTTTCATCTTCCCCCGGGATCGCGTCCATGTCGATACCGGAAACGGCCTTCACCTGGTCCCATTCGCGGTATAGCATATAAGCATCTACATCCCCAGTCAAAGTAAAATACGTCCACGAAAAATCTCGCATCCGAATTCATCCCTTTCGCCTGTGGTGTGACATGACGCTATGGTCTTAGGATGGGATGGGAGCGTGTTTCCTATGCCTTGTAATAGATGGGAAAGGCGCGCGCGAATAACGAATCGGCTCGCGTCAATCGTTGCGGAAGCCGAGATCCTTAAGCACGTGCTCGGTGTTCCGCCAATCTTTTTTCACCTTGACCCACAGCTCCAGGAAAATGCGCGAGCCGAGCAGCGCTTCGATATCTTTGCGCGCCGCTTCGCCGATTTGCTTCAGCAGAGCGCCCTTCTTGCCGATGATGATCGGCTTTTGGGAATCGCGCTCGACGTAGATGACTGCGGAAATGTCGACGACGCCGTTGTCCCGCACGCTCATCGCTTCGATCGCGACCGCGACCGAGTGCGGTATTTCTTCCCGCGTCAGGTGCAAAATTTTCTCGCGGATCATTTCCGCGCATACGAACTGCTCCGGGTGATCCGTCACCTGATCGGCCGGATAATATTGCGGGCCTTCCGGCAAATACTTGGTCAGCTGCTCGAGCAGCGTCGAGACGTTGTTGCCCTGGAGCGCGGACACCGGCACGATTTCGGCGAACTCGTACAAATCTTTGTACTGCGCGATGACCGGCAGCAGCGCTTCCGGATGCACCTTGTCGATTTTGTTCAGACCGAGCACGACCGGGGTGCGCACGTTTTTCAGCTGTTCGACGATGTACCGGTCGCCGCCGCCGAGGCCGGCCTCGACGTCCACGAGAAACAGAACGACGTCGACCTCCTTCAACGTGTCGGTCGCCGCCTTCACCATGTAATTGCCGAGCTTCGACTCCGGCTTATGGATGCCGGGCGTATCGAGAAACACCATTTGCGACGTATCGGTCGTGTACACGCCGTGAATTTTGTTCCGCGTCGTCTGGGGCTTGTCCGACATGATGGCGATCTTTTGGCCGATGATTTGGTTCATCAACGTCGATTTGCCCACGTTCGGCCGCCCGATGATCGTGACGAAGCCGGAGCGGAACGCTTTTTTACCGTGTTGATTCTGATTCATGCAGGACCGTTCCCTTCCAGGACGAAGGCGCCAGGCAGCAGCTCCGCCACCGTCATCACCATGACGTCTCCGCGCAAATTGCTCATGATGACCGGCATATCCGGCGGGCACAGCTCGGACAGCACCTGCCGGCATACGCCGCACGGCGTGCACGGGCCGGCCGTGTCGGCGACGACCGCGATCGCTTGGAACGCCCGCGGCGGCACGCCGTCCGCGATCGCGCGGAACGCCGCCGTCCGCTCGGCGCAGTTCGTCGGGCCGAGCGCGCCGTTTTCGACGTTGCAGCCGTAATGGATATGCCCTTGCGCGTCGAGCAGGGCGCTGCCGACCGCGAATTTCGAATAAGGAACGTATGCCCGCTTGCGGGCTTCCAGCGCGTGGTGCAGCAGTTCTTCGTAACTCATCTGCATCTATGTATCCCTCTGTTTCCCGGTGAAATGTACGTTTGTTACGCTCCGTTCCATCGCGTCAGCACCGCGGGCACGAGAACGACGGCCAAGACGACGAGCGAAAAGGCCGCCAGCACGAGCACCGCCCCCGCCGCGGCGTCCTTCGCCTGTCCCGCGAGCGGCTCGCGCGCGGTGCCCACCGTCAAATCGACGACCCGCTCGATCGCCGTATTGACCGCCTCGGCGCTGATCACGAGCGCGATGGCGAGCGCGACCCACAGCCATTCCGCGGCCGTGATGCGGCCGTATACGCCTAGCGCGACCGCGCCGGCCGCCGCCGCCAAATGAATACGCATATTGCGCTCGGCGCGCGCCGCGTGCACAAGCCCTTGCAGGGCGTATTTCAGGCCGATTCCCCGTTTCACCGGGACAGCCCCGCCTTGCCGAGCACGCGCTCCTGCTTCTCCGTCATGACGGCTTCCGCCGCCTCGTCCTGATGATCATAACCGATCAAATGGAGGAAGCCGTGCACGAACAAGAAGCCGAGCTCGCGCTCGAGCGAATGCCCGTACTCCTCCGCCTGGCGCTTCGCCGTCGCCGCCGAAATGACGATGTCGCCGATCGGTTCGTCCGGCAGCTCCACGAGCTCGCCTTCCTCGCCTTCGTCCGCGTCCGTCTCGTCCGCTTCGTCGCCGTAATGGATCGGCGCTTCGTCTCCGGCCGTCTCCAGCATCGAGAACGACAAGACGTCCGTCGACTTATCTAAGCCGCGGTACTGCGCGTTCAGCTCGCGGATCGATTCGTCGTCCACGATCGTGACCGACACGTCGCCCGTCTCGACGCCTTCGAGCTCGCCCGCGATCGCGAGCAGCTCCTCCAGCTTGTTTTCGAGCCCTTGAGGCAGCTCCACCTCGTCCTGCTCGTTCGCGAAATCCAATCGCAGCGTCATGGGGTTCCCTCCTTCTTGAGTTGTCCCTGCGTCCCGCTCCCCGCCGGCGCGTCGCCGGGATATTCGATCCGGGAGTGGAAGACGCCGAGCAGCGTTTCCTTCATGCTTTTCGCGATGATGTCCAGCTCTTTCAGCGTCATGTCGCATTCGTGGAACTGCTGGTCGTCCAGCCGATCCTTAATGATCTTCCGCACGATCGAATCGACCTGCTCCACCGTCGGATTGCGCAAGCTCCGCACGGCCGCTTCCACCGAATCGGCGATGCCGACGACCGCCGCTTCCTTCGTCTGCGCTTTCGGGCCGGGGTACCGGTATTCCGACTCGGGAATCGGCTCCACCGCCGCGGCCGCTTCCGCGTCGCCGGCCGATTCCGCGATGCGCGCGGCGTACTCTTCCCGCTGCTTCAGCGCTTTGTGGTAAAAATATTTCAGCAGCGTCGTGCCGTGGTGCTGCTCCGCGATGTCCCGAATCGGCTTCGGAATTTTCGCCTCGTTCAGCATGTCCACGCCGTCCTTCGCGTGCGCGATGATGATCGCCTTGCTCACGCTCGGATCGAGCGTGTCGTGCGGGTTGTCTCGGTTCATCTGGTTTTCGATGAAGTACGCCGGACGCCGCGTCTTGCCGATATCGTGGTAGAACGAGCCGACGCGGCACAACAGGCCGTTCGCGCCGATCGCCTCCGCCGCCGCCTCCGACAAATTGCCGACCATGACGCTGTGGTGATACGTGCCCGGCGCTTCGGTCAAGAGCTTGCGCAGCAGCGGGTGATTCGGATTCGACAGCTCCACGAGCTTCAGCGGCGACAAAATGCCGAACGTCGCTTCGAAGAACGGCATGAGGCCGAGCACGAATACCGCCGTAACGACGCCGCCGGTGAACGCGTAAGCGACGGCGAGCAGCACCTCATGATAATTCCCCATTTCGGGGTTTTCGATTAATGCGAGCAGCGTCACCGATAACGCCGAGACGATCGAAATGGCCATGCCGGCGCGGAGCACCGACGCCCGCTGGCTCACCCGGCGGATCATGAAAATGGCCATAAAGCCGACGACGAGCGACACGAAGCCGTAATGGTAATCGAACAGCGCATCCTGCTCGGCATGGAACAGGATGCTGGCCATCGTGCTGAACAGCACCGTCGATATGATCGCGAGCTGATCGTCGAGCAAGAGCGCGATCAGCATCGTGCCGAGCGCCACCGGCGCGAGATAAGCGAGCGACGGATCCAAATCTTGCGCGACGGTGACGATTTTCATCAAGACGAGATTGATGGCGTAAATGAGCCAGAGCATGAGCAGCAGCCGATTGTCGGAGCGGACCGCCTGCCGCGAGTGGCGAATGAACCAATGCAGCGCGCCTAGGAACAGGAAGCACAGCGCCGCGAGCCCGACCCTCGGAAGCACGTTGTTGTTCCGATTTTGAATCAAATTCATTTCGTCGAGCTTTTGGTACATCTCTTCGGTGATCGTTTCGCCCGCTCGGACGATCACTTCGCCCTTCTCGAAATAGATCGGCTCGGTTTCCCGCTCGGCCGCCTCCCGCGCGCGCTGCGTCGCTTCCTCGTCGTAAAACCGGTTCGGCGTCAGGGCGAAGCGAATGATTTCCTGCGTCAGCCCGCGGGTCACGTTGCTCGTCAAGTCGGAGGCGTTCACCCATTCCGGCACTTGCAGGCGGACCGCTTCCGCGTCGACGACCGGGTCGCCCATCAGCCGGTTCACGATGTTGATCGCGACCGGTTCCATTTCGAGCAATTGTTTCTCCGTTAACTTCGGCAGTTTATATAAGTCCTCTTCTTGAAAACGGTACTGCTGTTCGTACAGCCGCAGCCGAATTTCTTCGATTAAGGTATCGCTGTACGCGTTCGTGTTGTGCCACCGAGTGAGCGTCGTTTCGTACGTCTCGCGGAACATCTCGGGCAGCTTGTTCCGGTAGACGCTGACCTTCTCCTCCGTCGTCAAACCGTCGTCGGCGTTGATGCGGGCGATTTCGTCGAACAGCCGCTCCACCAGCTCCGCGTTGCGCATCGGGACGATCGTCGACACCGGCTGCACGCGCCGGACGGCTTCTTTCCGCGCCGCCTCAGTCGCCAGCTCGTCTTCGATTCGATCAGTCGCGTAAATCGTTTGTTTGCTTTCCGTATTCGGCTGCACGTTATACGTCGGCGGGATGACGTTCTCTGCCAGCGTAAAATAAAAAAGAAGGGCGAACGACAGCAACAATGCCGCCCGAACACCCATGCTGTATCTCCAGCCTGTAGTTGTATATCGATGCTTGCCGCGAACGCGGACCTCTTTCGACGTCATGAGGGGGGCCTCCTACGGCTATTGATGATCCTTGAACCGATCGTACGCCACGATGATTTTTTGGACCAACGAATGGCGGACGACGTCCGATTCGGCGAAATAAATGAAGCCGATTTCGGGGATGGAGCGCAGGATGCGTTCCGCTTCGACGAGACCGGAGCTTTTGCCCCGGGGCAGGTCGATTTGGGTGACGTCCCCGGTGACGACCATTTTCGAGCCGAAGCCGAGACGCGTCAGGAACATCTTCATCTGCTCCGGCGTCGTGTTTTGCGCTTCGTCCAAAATGATGAACGAATCTTCCAGCGTCCGTCCCCGCATGTAGGCGAGCGGCGCGACCTCGATCGTCCCCCGCTCCAGCGCCTTCGCGACCGCTTCGGGTCCGAGCACGTCATGCAGCGCGTCGTACAGCGGACGCAAGTACGGGTCGACCTTCTCCTGCAGATCGCCCGGCAAGAAGCCGAGGCTTTCGCCCGCTTCCACGGCCGGACGCGTGAGCACGATCCGCTTCACTTTGCCTTCTTTGAGCGCCGTGACGGCGAGCACGACCGCGAGGTACGTCTTGCCCGTCCCGGCCGGTCCGATCCCGAACACGATATCCTTCTTGCGGATCGTCGATACATAATGCTTCTGGCCGATCGTCTTCACCTTGATCGGCTTGCCTTTGTACGTCGTCGTAATTTCGCCCTTGAACAGATCGAGCAGCTGGTCGGCCTGCATCGTGCGGGCGAGTTCGATCGCGTACATGACGTCCCTCTCCGACAGCGCGTACCCGCCGCGGATGAGCTCGAGCAGCACCTCGAACAGCTGCGTGAGCGATTCCACCTGTTCCTTCGTGCCCTGTACGGTCAGCTCCGCGTCCCGGGAAAACAGCCGGGCGTTCATCTCTTTCTCGATCAAGTGAAGGAAAGTATCCCCTGGACCGAACAGGGCCAGTCCTTCGGCCGCGTTGCGCAGCGTTATTTTAGCGGAATGTTCAGCGATGCGTTCGTTCAATAGCGTCCTTCACTCCTTGTTGGCTTGTCGAAGTCGTCGCAGGGCCGCGGGCGCCGCCCGGGCAAGTCCGTACCGTCGAACGTCAGGAGCGATTTTCTTTCTCGGCGGGTTCCGGTTCCGGCGGAGCGAGCTCCTCCGGCAGGATCGTTCTTTCCGCCGCCAAATCGACCTCGACTTCGAATACCACTTTCATTACCACTTTACCATTGTCGGTACGCTCATGCAAAATTTTTTCCTGCCGAATGACCGCGTCCCCCCCGACGTTCGCGACCAAATCGGCCCGGGCGTTCGCGAGGCCCGTCTCCCTCGCCTCTTTCGCCGTCCGCTTCTCCTCTTGCACCGAGGCTTCGTGCCGCGTCACCGTCATCCACCCGACCGGCGTCGTCCACGGCCCGAGGCGGAGCTGCTTGCGGTCGGATTCGACGCGCTCGTTCGCGAACGGCTTCTGCCAATACCCTGTCAGCTGCAGCGCCCGCGATCCGAGCACGAGATGGAACGACGAGCGCGCGTTGCCCGTGAGCGCCTGATGCTGTTTGACGGTGGGCACGGTGACGTTGTATTCGTACCAGACGAGTCCGCGGACCTTCCCCTCCGCTACGACGGCTTCGCGGTTTTCTTCATCTCCTAGAATGCCCGAAATCAAAATATCTCCTCGTTTCACCCGCGCGTGGACGCCGACCTGCGGCACGCCGCGGTCCGCGATGATGCTCGTAATGACGCCGTCCGAATTCGATACGATGTGGCGCGGGCTTTGCGGCGTCCGCTTCGCGGGAATCGTCGCTTCGACGACGCGGATCGTCGCGGCGGTCCCCTGCATGTCGATGCCGACCCACGCGGCGTTCGGCAGCGAGCGGGTCAGCCGGTCGGCGAGCTCGCCGCGGTCGCCGAGCCGGAACTTCCACTGGAGCGGGTGCAGTCCTTCGGCTCTCGCGGCCTGCAAAATTTGCTCCTTCGGAATCGTATCGTTGCCCGTCACCTCGACGCTCCAGACGACGGCGGACAGCAGATACATGCCGACGACGAAGCCGGCCGCGCCGGCCAGAAACCATTTCCGCCGGGCCAGTTTGTCCAACAAAAAGGGAAACCCGTAGCGCCCCGTCGTCCGCACCCGGCAGCCTGTCTCCCGCAAAAACGGCTTCAGCCGGAAGTAGTCCGGCACCGTAATATAGCACTCGCCCCGATTCTCGCCGCGCCGGCGAATGTCCCACACGGGGACGCCGCCTTCGGCCAGCCGGTTGATGAGCCTCTCGAACGACGTCCCGGCGACGGTCACCTTCACATATCCCTGTATGTATCGAATCAGCTGCGCGTTCATCCGCCTTCCCCCTTCTATCGCGTTACCCGAATTTCACTTCGTCGATATGTCCTTCGATGAACACTTCTTCCGTTACGATCGCGCGGATCGACAGCTGCCTGCCGCGGATTTCGAGCGTCCCCTGCGTCAGCGCGAGCTTTAAGTACGTGTCGGTAAAATGGAGCACCCCCCGGTGGTTCTCCACGTACACCTGCATGTTGCCGATCATCGTGACGCGCGGCAAGTCGAAGACCACGTCCTGGGGAAGGTCCAGCATGTCCGTCGTCCACTTCGTCAGCTTGCGAGTCCAGCGTCGCATAAGGTCAATGGGCGCCTCCCTCCTGATCTCTTAACAAAATATGCGGCGTAACGGCCGAATATAAGAAAAACTTTTCGGCCGGCGGGGGCGCTCCTCCAGACGCAAAACGGCCGGACCGGAGGTTTTCCTCCGGCCCGGCCGTTGCGAAAAGGCGGGCATATCGTTAACGTTTGCGGCTCGTATGCGGGCGGATCGCCCTAGGGGGGCCGAACACTTCGGCCCAGATCATGCCCTCCGCGGCGCGGCGCGGATCGATGCCCGCCGGCCGGCGCTTCGGGGCCGGCGCGGGCGCGGGCCGCGGCGCAGGAGCCGGCCGCGCGGCGGCGGCTCGCGCAGGCTTGGACGGCGCGGACTCCGGCTCCGACGGCTCCCAGGCGGCAGCGCGAGGATCGGCCGGCTGAGGCGCCGTCGGCGCATCCGCCGGACGCGCCGGCTCCCCGCGGGAGAGGCCGCCCCCGAGGGGGCCTTCGCCGCCGAACGGCGGCATGCCGCCCCGCGGGCCGCCCTGCGCGGTCGCGCCGCGAATTTTATTGACGAGGAAGGAGATGATGCCGAACGCGATCGCGACGACGAACACGTTGTCGAAGATGAGGTCCAGCAGCATCATGATTAAATCGTCCACGCGTCAGCACCTCGTTTCGCCGGATTACTTGCTGCCGCCATCGTCCGGATTCATCTTGCCGAACGCGTCGCGCATTTGCGTATCCGCGTCGATGTTTTTCAGGTTCATGTAATCCATTACGCCGAGCTTGCCGCCGCGAAGCGCTTCCGCCATCGCGAGCGGGACCTGCGATTCGGCTTCGACGACCTTCGCGCGCATTTCCTCGACGCGCGCTTTCATCTCCTGCTCGTGAGCGACGGCCATCGCGCGGCGCTCCTCCGCCTTCGCTTGGGCGATGCGCTTGTCGGCTTCCGCCTGCTCGGTCTGCAGGTTCGCGCCGATGTTTTTGCCGACGTCCACGTCCGCGATATCGATCGACAAAATTTCGAACGCCGTTCCGGCGTCGAGCCCTTTGCCGAGCACCGTGCGGGAAATGAGGTCCGGGTTTTCCAACACTTCTTTATGCGTGCTCGCCGAACCGACGGTCGTGACGATGCCTTCGCCGACGCGCGCCATGATCGTCTCTTCGCCGGCGCCGCCGACGAGGCGTTCGATGTTCGCGCGCACGGTCACCCGCGCCTTCACCTTCACCTCGATGCCGTCTTTCGCCACGGCGGCGACCCACGGCGTCTCGATCACCTTCGGATTGACGCTCATTTGCACCGCCTGCAGCACGTCCCGGCCGGCAAGGTCGATCGCCGCGGCGCGCTCGAACGCGAGCTGAATGTTGGCGCGCTCGGCGGCGATCAGCGCGTTGACGACGCGGTCGACGTTGCCGCCCGCGAGGTAATGGCTCTCGAGCTGGTTGATCGTAATGGCGAGGCCCGCTTTATGCGCTTTGATCATCGGGTTTACGATGCGGCTCGGGATGACGCGGCGCAGCCGCATCGCCACGAGCGTGATGATGCCGATCCGAACGCCCGACGCGAGCGCCGAAATCCACAGCATCACCGGGAAGAAGCTCATAAACACGATGAACGCGATCAAGATGACGGCAATCAGCAATAAACTGGTAATGTCCAACATTTCTAAATTCCTGCCTCTCGATTTAAATTAGGCGTCCCCTTGCGGGGGCACTTCCTTCACGACGACGCGCATTCCGTCGACGTCTACGACCGCGACGTCCGCGCCGGCCGGGATAAATTCCCCGTTCGTCACGACGTCGATCCGTTGCCCGCCCACGAGCGCGATGCCCGACGGGCGAAGCGGCGTCGCCGCCGTTCCGTTTTGCCCGACCAATTCCTTCCTAGTCTCGTGCGAAACGTAGCCTTCCTCGGTTTTCAGCGCGTCCCGCAAAATGAATCGATTCCATACGCCGCGGTGCTTAAAATAGCGGACGAACACTGCCGCGATCGCCGCCCCGACGAACGCCGCGATGCCGAGCGAGCGAAGCGCGTCGCCCGTATCGTAGGCGGCTAAGACGACGCCGGCGATGAGCGACGCCGAGCCGAGAATGCCGAGGATGCCGAAGCTCGGGATGAACAGCTCCAGCACGAGCAGAGCGATGCCGGCGACGAACAAGGCGATATGCTCCGTTCCCGCGAAGCCCGCAATGAAATTGCCGAGAAAATACAGCCCGAACGATGCGACGCCGACGATGCCGGGCGCGCCGAAGCCGGGCACGAGCAGCTCGATTAAGAGCCCCGCGACGCCGAGGACGAGCAGGATCGTTTGGGTCGCCGGATGCGTCAGAAACCGGGCCGCCTCCTCGGCGAGCGTCGGCTCGATCCGCTCCACGCGCTCCGCTTGAATCGTCGCGAGCACCTCGTCGAGCGTCGCGACGACGCCCTCCGCGTACCCGACGCCCGCGGCGTCCTTCGCCGACAGCGTAATCAAATCGCCGGGTTCCTTCACCTTGCCGATGGCATCGAGCGTGACGCGCACCGTGTCGTCGACCATCCCTTCGGCGATGTCGGGATCCCGTCCCGCCCGCTGCGCGGCGCTGCGCATTTGCTGCACCCAGACCGACACGATCTTCGAATCTCTCACCCGCTCCCCCGAGCCGTCGACGATCGCCGCCGCCCCGAGCGTGCTGCCTTCCTGCATGTAAATTTCGTCGGCGTTCAGAGCAATGTAACTGCCGGCCGAAATCGCTTTGCCTTCGACGTATGCGACCGTACGGAGCGGGCTTTGACGAATTTCTTCGCCGATTTCCGTCGCGGCGTCGAGCCGTCCCCCGAACGTATCGATGACGAGCACGACCGTGTCGGCGCCCATCGCCTCCGCTTCTCCGAGCGCCCGCGTCAAAAATCGCTGCAGCCCCGCTTCTACCGTTCGATCGACGGGGATGACCGCGACGGTGCCGGCGTCCGTCGTTCTGCCGTCCGCCGTCTGCGCCGTCGCCGCTTCTCCGGCCGACGCGGCGCCCGCCGCCCCGAACGCGAACGCGGAGGCTGCCGCCAGCAGCAGCGAGGCGGCGATGCGCCCGCGCAGCCGGCGAATCGCGTTGCCCATAGCGTCACTCCTTTTCTTTGCTTTCGTTCTTTATTATGTACGGTATTACGCAACGAGAACGCTGTCGTTTCAAAACGCCGAATTCCCGCCCGCATTCGAGCCGATAAACCGAAAACGCCCCCGATCGTCGATCGGGGGCGTCTGTCGGGTTGTTATACCAATAACCGCTGCACGGCTGCGTTCACTTGCTTGCCATCTGCACGGCCTTTCACCTTCGGCATCAATGCGCTCATTACTTTGCCCATGTCGGCTTTGGAGGTTGCACCCACGGCGCTGATCGTCTCTTGCACCAGTTGGTCCAGCTCTTCGTCGGTTAAGGGTTGAGGCATGTAGCGCTGTATGATTTCCAATTCAGCCTTCGCTTGCTCGGCAAGGTCCTCGCGGCCTGCTTTCTCGAACTCTTGAAGGGCGTCCCGACGCTGCTTCGTTTCACGAGTCAGAATGTCCATCACTTCGTCGTCGGTAAGGTCGCGGCGCGCGTCAATTTCCGCATTCTTGACCGCCGAACGAACCATGCGCACGACGGAAAGGGCGAATTTATCACCGCTCTTCATCAATGCTTTCATATCTTCGTTCAAGCGTTCGCTCAGCTTCATGCTTCGGACAGCCTCCTAGAATTTGCGCTTGCGGGCAGCTTCGGACTTCTTCTTGCGCTTCACGCTCGGCTTCTCGTAATGTCTGCGTTTCTTCACTTCAGCCAATACGCCGTCTTTGGAGATGGATCTCTTGAATCGGCGAAGAGCAGCGTCGATGGTCTCGTTTTTGCGAACTTTCGTTTCGGACACCTGTTTTCCCTCCCTCCGACTAAGCACTCCAAAAAAACGCGGTATATCATACGATATTATAATGTATAGGCGAATGCGGTGTCAACTCGGTTTATCCAACAATCGGTCCGAGCTTTTTTCCCCCTAGCAAATGGAAGTGCAGGTGGTATACGACCTGCCCGCCTTCGTCGTTGCAATTGTTGATCAAACGGTACCCTTTGTCCTTGATGCCGAGCTGCTCGGCGACCTGCTGCGCGGCGAGCGCGATGTCTCCGATGACGTTCGCGTCTTCCGGCGTCACGTCGTTCATCGTCGCGATGTGCTTCTTCGGGATGAGCAGCACGTGCACGGGCGCGGCCGGTTGAATGTCGTGGAACGCGAGCACCGTGTCGGTCTCCAGCACCTTTTTAGACGGGATGGCGCCCTCGACAATTTTGCAAAAAATGCAATCCATCGCTCCATGCCTCCTTCCTGGCGAATGTTCCGTATTTCCACATTTTACACCGTCGGCGCGGGCTCGTCCAATGTACGTTTAGTTCGCCGCCGGCGTGCCCATCCTGTAGATAGAGGTGTAGTTGCCATGGGTCCGTACGCGACGATCGCCGCCGAGCTCGTCATCGGGTTCGCGGCTTTGTTTTTATATATGAAAATTCTCGGGAAAGCGCATTTTTCCAAACTGACGCCGTTCGACTTCGTCTCCGTGCTGATGCTCGGGGAGCTGCTCGGCAACGCGGTGTACGACAAACACGTGCATATCGGTCACTTGCTGTTCGCCACGTCGCTGTGGGGCGGACTCATCTGGGTGATCGTCACGATCACGACGAAGTTCACCTCCTCCCGCAAACCGCTGGAGGGGGAGCCGACCGTCATTATCCGCAACGGGAAGCTGCTGTACGACGCCATGAAGATATGCCGTCTCGACTTGAACGAGCTGCAGACGATGCTGCGGCAAGCGGGCTACTTCTCGATGGATTTCGTAGAGTTCGCCGTGCTGGAAACGAACGGCAATTTGAGCGTTATGCCGAAATCGCGCTACGACAAGCCGACGCGCACCGAGCTTGGGCTTCCGGAGCAACAGGTCGCTATGCCCGTATCGCTCATCCTGGACGGCGAGCTCGTGCGCGACAACTTGAAGGAAGCAGGCGTCGACGAGGCGTGGCTGCGCGGGCGTCTGCGCGAACGCGGCATCGCGGCGTACAAGGATGTATTTTTCGCCGAGTGGCACGGGGACGATGCGCTGTACGTCGCGACGTACGACGAGTCGCAGCAGCAGCGGTGAAGCGGGTCGCGGTGTTGTTGGTTGGGCCCGAGACGAGGGCGCGCCGGGCGGCCGTACCGCGGGATGCAGTCGGAGATACTCCGACGATTTCACGCCACAAGGCCGGTTCGCCGCATGCAGTCGGAGATACTCCGACGATTTCACGGCCCAAGGCCGGTTTGCCGGATGCAGTCGGAGAAACTCCGACGATTTCACGGCCCAAGGCCGGTTCGCGCCCCCCGGAACCGCAAAAAGACCCGCCGCGCCCTCGCGGCAGGTCCTTGCCTAACGCCGAATCAGAAATACGGCAGCAGCGAAATCGCCGCGAGCGCCGCGAGCGGCAGCGCCAGCCGGCGGAACCGGCCGCCGTAACCGTAATACGGGTACCCATAGTACGGGTAGCCGTAATGCGGATATCCGTAGTAGCCCGTCAACGCGCGCGCCTGCGGCATCATGGCGTCCGCCGCGCCGGCCGGCACCGCCAAAATGACATGCTCCTCGTCGATCCCTGTGATAATGCCGTCGTAATGAAGTCCGTCCGTCGTATGGATGAGCACGTACTTATGCATATGCTGTTTGCAAAGCTCCACCGCTTCATGCTTGTGCATATCGCACACCTCCCTATGCCGACATCGTATTCAGCAAAGGGAACTTTGGGCGCTTGTACGGTCTCGTCCTGGTCAAAAATTTTTACAGTTCATCCCAATTGAGATTGGACGATTTCGTATAATTCGTAACCTTCTGTTCGAAAAAGTCCGTTTTCATCGCGTTCATGTTGCTGAAGCTTTCCACCCACTTCATCGGATGCTCGACGATTTCCGGGTACAGCGGCTCGAGATCGAGCTTGCGCAGCCGCTCGTTCGCCAAATACTTGATGTATTTATCGATCAGTTCGTTACTGAGCCCCGCGATTTTGTTCGCCGTAATGTACTGCCCCCACGCGATTTCGTGCTCCGCGGCGGTGCGCATCATCTCCCGCAGCTCCTCGATGTCGCTCGGCCCGAACAGCTCCGGATTTTCCCGCCGCAGCTCGCGGAACATCGATTGAAACAGCGCCAAATGCGTCAGCTCGTCGCGCTGAATATATTTGATCTCGGACACCGTGCCGAGCATTTTCCCCTGCCGCCCGAGCGCATAGAAGAAGCTGAAGCCGCTATAGAAATAAATCCCCTCGAGGATGTAATTGGCCATGATCGTCCTAAGCAAATTCGCCTCCGACGGATCCTCGAGGAACCGCTCGTACAAGTCGGTAATGAACCGATTGCGGGCGAGCAAATGTTTGTCCTCCCGCCACTCGTTATATATCCGATCCCGCGCCTCCGCCGAGCACACGCTGTCGAGAATGTACGAATAGCTTTGGCTGTGCACCGCCTCCTGGAACGTATGAATCGTCAGGATGAGGTTAACCTCCGGCGCCGTAATATACTCGTTGATATTCGGCAAATTCGCCGTCTGCAGCGAGTCGAGGAAAATGAGAAAGCTGATGATTTTATCGTAGCTCTGCCGCTCTTCGGGCGACAGCAGCTTGTAGTCCTTCGCGTCTTGCGCGAGCGGAATTTCTTCGGGAATCCAGAAGTTGTTCATCATCGTGCGGTACATTTTCGTCGCCCATTCGTACTTCACGTTGTTCAGCTCGATCAGGTTCGTCGTGTTGCCCCCGATCAGCCGCCGCTTGCCCCAATCCCGATCTCCGTGCTCGTTGAACAATTTCTTTTTCTCCAACATGAATGCTCCAAACCCTCTCTATGGTGAAAATGTTCTCGCTCGCCCGCTCCCGCCCGCGTTAAGCGAATGTTCGAGCAAAGCGGACACGCGGTTCGGTCTCTCTGCTCAAATAACGAGCTTATCGCACAAGTAGCGAGTCTAGCCTCGCAAATAGTGCAATTTCCTCACTAATCGGCCCGGCGGGGGCGCAGGCTTCGCTAAGCCGCCCGCGGCGCGGGTACGTCGGCATCGCTAAGCGGCTTGGCGGGTGCGTTAGCAACCCGAAGCGGCCCGCCGTCGCCCCGCTGTCGCCCCGCCGCAGGCTCGCCAAATCCATTGCCGTTCCTCGACGCCCGCATCCCCCTCAAGTTTCGCCGGTTACGCGGAGCAGCTGACGCAGTCCTCGACGTCGACGCTTTGGTTGCGGCAATAGTACACGGTTTTAACCCCGAGCTGCCACGCCTCCATGTACAGCTCCAAGAACTCGCGCGCGGACATGGCCGGCGTAATGTACAGGTTGAACGACTGCGCCTGATCGATATGCTTTTGGCGCGCCGCCGCCGCTTTCACGCTCCAGCTTTGGTCGATCGTATGCGCCTCTTTGTAGAACCACATCGTCTTCGGCCCGAGGTTCGGCGCCGTCTGCGGGATGACCGCGTTTTTCTTCTCCTCGACGAAAAACTTGCGGAACACCGGGTCGATGCCGGCCGTCGAACCCGAGATCAAACTCGTCGACGCCGTCGGCGCGACCGCGAACATCCACGCGTTGCGCACGCCGTGCGCCGCCACGTCCGCTTTCAGCGCCTGCCAGTGCGCGCCCTCGTAGCCGCGGCGGTCGAAGTATTCGCCCGTCTGCCACTCGCTGCCTTCGAACACGCTGTACGCGCCTTTCTCCTTAGCGATCTCGTACGACGCTTTGATCGCGCAGTAGCCGATCCACTCGTACAGCTCGTCGGCGGTCGCGAGATGCTCCTCGGACTCCCACGCGATGCCCGCCTCCGCGAGGAACTGATGGTAGCCGCTCGTGCCGAGGCCGACGGCGCGGTATTTTTTGTTCGTCCGCTCCGCCTGCGGCACCGGGTATTCGTTCAGGTCGATGACGTTGTCCATCATGCGCATCTGCAGCGAGACGACGCGCTCGATGTCCTCCTTCGTTTTCACCCGGCCGAGGTTGAGCGACGACAGGTTGCACACGACGAAGTCGCCGGCTTTCGCTTTCGTCGTAATGATGCCGTCCTCGTGCACCGTTTGGATAAGCTCCGTCGGCGACATGTTCTGCGCGATTTCCGTGCACAGGTTCGAGCAGTAAATCATGCCCGCGTGCTTGTTCGGATTGGCGCGGTTGACCGTGTCGCGGTAGAAGACGAACGGCGTGCCCGTTTCGAAGGCGCTCGCGAGGATGCGCTTCATGATCTCGACGGCCGGCAGCTCGTCGCGGGACAGCGTCGGATGCTCGACGCACGCTTGATAGCGGCGCTCCCACTCTTCGCCCCAGCTATCCTCGAGCGAGAAGCCGAGCTTCGTCCGCACCTCGTGCGGGTCGAACAAATACCACGTGTCCCGGCTTTGGACGCGGCGCATGAACTCGTCCGGGATGCAGACGCCCGGGAAAATGTCGTGCGCCTTCATCCGGTCGTCGCCGTTGTTCGTTTTCAGATTAAGGAAATCGAGAATATCCTTATGCCACACGTCGAGATAAATCGCGACGGCGCCGGATCTGACGCCGAGCTGGTCGACCGCGAGCGCGGTGTTGTTGTAGTTTTTGATCCACGGCACGACGCCGCCCGCGGCGCCTTTGTGACCGCGGATGTCCGAGCCTCGGCTGCGGATTTTGCCGACGTAGATGCCCATGCCGCCGCCGTGCTTCGACACCTGCGCGAAGCTCGCGTTCACGTTGTAGATGCCCCACAGATCGTCCGGCGCCGTGTCGATGAAGCAGCTCGACAGCTGGTGCTTCGGCTTGCGCGCGTTCGCGAGCGTCGGCGTCGCCACCGTCATTTCGAGCTTCGAGAGCGCGTCGTAAAACTGCTTCGCGTAATGGAGGCGTTGCGAAGGCTGCTCGTTGCTCGCAAGATGCATCGCGACGCCCATGAACAGCTCCTGCGGCAGCTCGAGCGTTTCTTTGTCGCGGCCGCGGATGAGGTACCGGTCGGCGAGCGTTTGCAGACCGATGTAGGTGAACAGGAAGTCGCGCTCCGGCTTCAGGTACGCCTGCAGCTCGTCGATTTGCTCTTCGGTGTAGCTTTCAAGGATATAAGCGCCGTACAAATTTTCGCGGGTAAGCCGCTCGATCAGCTTGCGGAAGCTGCCCGGCTCCCCGTAGCCGAACGATTCGTAGCCGCGATGAATGCCGGCTTCTTTGTACAGATCGTAAATGAGGAGCCTGGCGGCGACGTACTGCCAGTCCGGCTCGTCGACGCTCGTTTTCTCGACCGCCGTGCGGATGAGCAGGCGCTGAATTTCTTTCGTCGTCATCCCTTGGCGGAACAGCGGCAGCAGCGCCTGCTCGAGCTCGAGCGGGTCGCAGGACGGGTACGCTTCGCAGGCGAAGTCGATCACTCTTTTCAATTTGGCGAACACGAGCTCTTCGCGTTGTCCGTTGCGTTTTACGATTTCCATAGGGTGGAATGCCTCCTGTGCATATGTAGTAGATTCGCGGATTCGCGAGAAATAAAAAAAAAGCATTGCCTCCTCTGCAGAGAAAGCAATGCGATGATTTGCGCGAAAACTAGCACGAAGGGCGTACGGCTCCGCACACGTCAAGTACGAACGGCGAGCCGCGCCGCGCAAACACCTCCCTATCTCCCGTAGGTTCCACAGTGTTCACGAACGAGGCAGGTCTCCTGGCTTGCGGACTCGAACGCTGCGCAGCGACGCCTTCCCACCCTTCTTAAGGGCAGTGGCTTCTTGCACGCTTGCAGCTCGTCCGTTACAGTGGCGGGACCGCGCCGGCTTCACACCGGTCTTCCCTATTAAGTCCTACTCTCGTAGGACACCCCATTCGCACAATATGTAGTTGTGATAGACGTACTATAATACAAGATATTGAGAGTTGTCAAATCTTGTCGCTCATGTCGTTTCGATCCGGACGCGGCTGCCCGCGCCGAGCGGGTCCGCCGGCGTCACGATCAGCTTGCGCGGCAGGCGCGCTTGCAGCTCCGGCACGTGCGAAATGACGCCGACCGCGAGCCGCTCGAGGTGCAGCTTCTCGAGCGCCGACACGACGTTGTCGAGCAGCTCGGGATCGAGCGTGCCGAATCCTTCGTCGAGGAAGAAAAACTCGAGCGGGTATTTGCCGCTCAGCTGAATTTGCGCCGAAAGGGCGAGCGCGAGGGCGAGCGACGTCAGGAACGTCTCGCCGCCGGACAGCGTCGAAACGGAGCGGCGCAGGCCGCCGTTCGCGTCGTCGCGGATGACGAAGCCGCCGCTCGAGTCGAGCTCGATCGCGTATCGGCCGCGCGTCAGCCGCCCGAGCCGCTCGGAAGCGGCGCGGGTGACGCCGAGCAGCTGCTCCTCGGCGAGAAACTCGACGAACGCGTTGCCGCGGAACACCGTCTGCAGCTTCGCGAGCTGCTGCTGGAGCGCGGCCGCCTCTTCGTACCGCCGCGTCAGGCGCAGCCATTGCTCATGCTTCGCCCGCAGCTCCTCCACGGCGCGCTCCGCTTTGGCACGCTGCGCGAGCGCTTCCTCGCGCAGCGCCTTCGCCTCCAGCAGCCGGCGCTCGGCCTCGGCCCACTGCTCCTCCGTCAGCGTGCGGCCGGCGAGGCGCGCTTCCGCCGCCCCGCGGCGGGCCGACGCCGACGCGAGCTCCTCTTTGTAGGCGGCCGCTTCGCGCGCGAGCGCCTCGCGCCGCTCCGGCGGCAGCGCCGCCGCCCGCACCGCGTCCGCGCCATCGAAGACGCTCGCTTCGAGCGCCTCGGCCCAGCGGCGGTCGGCCCGCTCCCGGGCGTCCGCCGCGGCCTTCACCGCCTCCTCGGCGGCAGCGAGCCGCTTGCCCGCGGCGTCCGCGGCGGCGCGCGCCGCTTCTTCCGCCGCGCGCGCCGCCTGCGCGTCCGCCCGCCAGCGCTCGAGCTCGGCCGCGAGCTTCGCGGACAGCGCGGACGGCGATTCCGCGGCGCCGCCGGTCAGCGCGGCGATGTCCGCGCGCCGCTCCGCGATTCGGCGCTCCGCGGCCGCCGCCTCCGCCTCCAGCGAGGCGAACCGGCGCTCCGCGTCGGCGAGCCCCTGCTGCAGCTTCTCGATGTCCGCTGCGTTGCTCTCGAGGTACGGCTCGCTCTTCGTAAGCCGCTGCTGCAGCTCCTCCGCGTGCCGCTCCTTGCGCTCCAGCGCCGCGAGCGCTTCGGCGAACGTCTCCGCCGGCCACTCCGGGTACGCCTCGCGCCAGCGCAGCGCCGCTTCGGCCGCCGCGCGCTCCGCCTGCTCCGCCTTCGCCTCCGCCGCCTTCGCGACAGAGACGGCGGCGGCGAGCGCCGCCCGCTCGTCCCGCAGCCGGCCGCGCAGCGCCTCGAGCCGCTCCAGCCGCTGCCGCAGCTCCGGCAGGACGGCCGCGAGGCTCGCTGTGACGCGCTCGACGTCCGCGAGCGCCGCGCGGCCTTCCTCCTGTGCCGCGATCAGCCGCGCGGCGGCGCCGTCCCCGCCGGCCGCCGCTTCGGCGTACGCCGACGGCGCGTTCGGCAGCGCCGCGTCGAGGCGAACGAGCGCCTCCTGGACGCGCGCCGCCTCCTTGCGAGCGAGCGCCGCGCCTTCCCGCACCGTCTCGAGCTCGCGCTCAAGGCGCTCGGCTTCGGCGCTCGGCGCCTCCGGCGCGGGCTGCGCCGGCGCGGGATGGTCCGCGGACCCGCACACCGGGCACGGCTCGCCGTCCGCAAGCCGCTCCGCGAGCGCATGCGCCCACGCCCGCCATTCGCCGCCGGCCGCCGCCGTCCGCGCCGCTTGGATCGCGTCGCCGAGCCGCCGCTCCTCGCGCTGCAGCGCCGTTTCGGCGAAGGAAAGCGCGGCGCCGCTCTGCGCCACGGCGTCTCGCACCGCCGCAAGCTGCGCCTCGGCCGAGGCGGCCGCCTCAGCCAGCGCGGCCGCCTCGCGCTCGCGCCGCGCCGCGTCCGCCGACGCGGCCCCGGCCTCAAGCCGCAGCGCGCGCGCCTGCTCGGCGAGCGCCGCCGCGGCGCTCCGTTCCCGCTCGGCGGCCGCCATCCGGCGGCGTTCCTCCGCGGATACCGCGTTCGCGGCGAGCTCCGCCTTCAGGCTCGCCTGCAGCTCGAGCGCCTTCGCCCGCTGCTCCCGCTTCGCCGCGAGGGCGGCGCCTGCGCTCTCGCGCTCCGCCGCGAGCTTCGTCAGCGCCCCGCGCTTCTCCCGAAGCGCCTCTTCGTCGGCGCGCGCCTGCGCTTCGAGCGCCGCCGCTTGGCGCAGCTGCTCGAGCCGCACCGCCGTCGGCGCCTCGCGCTCGGCCAGCGTCCGCTCCGCGGCGGCGAGCGCCTCCCGGGCGGCGCCGTGCCGCGCCGTCTCGCTTGCCAGGGCGCGCTCCGCCTCGGCGAACGCGGCCGCAAGGCGCGCCTCCGCCTCCGCCGCCTGCTCGGCGTCGCGCCGCACGGGCAACAGCGTCTCCGCCGCCGCCGCGGCCGCAAGGCGCGCCTCGAGCGCCTCGATCTCCGGCCGGCGCGCCTCGAGCGCGGCGAGCTCGCGCGCCGCTAGAGCCGCTTCGGCCATCGCCTCGCGCAGCCGCGCCGCCTCCGCATGCGCCGCTTCCGCCGCCGTCAGCGCCGCCGCGAGCCGCGCCTCCTCCGCGGCGGCCTGCGCGTAAGCCGCCTCCGCCGCTGCGAGCGCCCCAGGCGACGCGTCGCCGAGGCCGGCAAGCTCCGCCGCCGCCTCCCGCGCGTCCGCTTCCGCGCGGTTATGACGCGACCGGAGCCGCGCCGCCAGCTCGTCGCCGTACCGCTCGAGGCGGAACAGCCGCTCCAGCATCGCCCGGCGGTCTTTGCCCTTCAGCGACAGAAACTCCGAAAATTTCCCCTGCGGCAGCACGACGGCGCGCGTAAAGTCGGTCATCGACAGCCCGATGAGCGCGACGACGCCGTCGTTCACGTCGCCCGCTTTGTCCGCCATGACGACGACGCCCTCCGGCGTCTCCTCGGACAGCCGGGCCATCCGCTGCTCGACGGTGCCGTCGGCTTTCCGCCGGTACGTCCGCTCGACCCGGTACGTTCGACGACCCGCCCCGTCGGCGAGCTGGAACGCGAACGCGACGGACAGCGTGTCCTCCTGCGCGTTCATGATGCCTTGGATGCTGTTGCCGGCCCGCTCCACGGAGCCGTACATCGCGAGCGTCACCGCGTCGAGAATGGTCGACTTGCCGCTGCCCGTCGGCCCGAATATGCCGAACACGCCCGCCTCCGCGAGGCGGGAGAAGTCGATCGTCTGCTCCTCGCGATAGCTCTGCAGCCCTTGAATCGTCAATCGAATCGGTTTCATGCGCGCTCCTCCTCCCGCTCCGCGTCTCCGTCTTCCCGCACCAGCTCGAGGAACAGCCGGATCATCGTCTCGTCCGGCTCCGCCCCGCCCGTCTGGCGAACGTAAAACCGCCGGAACAGCTCGTCGATCGGCAGCGCCCGCTCCGCGCGCGCCGCGGCGGCCTCCCGCTCCAGCGCGAACACCGGCCGGATGTTGACGAGACCGTCATGCGCGCGGCGGAGCGCCTGGATTTGCTCCATCGTCAGCGCGTCCGTCAAATGCAGCTCCAGGTCGATCCACGCGTTAGCGTCGCGCCCTTCGTCGATCCACCGGTGCACCTCCGCGACGCCCCCCTGCGCGATCCAGCTGACGAGCGTCCGGCCGGACGACAGCGGAATTTCTTCGATCGCCGGCGCGCCGCCGGGAGACACGTCGACGATCGTCACCGACTTCGCCTGCCCCGCCTCGGAGAAGCTGAACGCGAGCGGCGAGCCGCTGTACCGGACGATCGGGCCCGGACCATCGTCGCGCCGCCGAACGTTCTGCGGCCGATGCAGATGGCCGAGCGCGACGTACTGCGCCGCCGTCCCGAACGCGGACGGATCGACCGTATACGCCCCGCCGACCTCGATCGGCCGCTCGGACTCCGGCGTCGCCGAGCCGCCGAGCGCGTGCAGGTGGCTCATGATCACGTTGACCGTGCCGGCGCCGAACCGCTCCGCGGAGGCGTCCCGCACCAGCTTCGCGATGCGCGCCGAGTACGCCTGCTGGAGCGCCTGCTCGTCCGCTTCGGCGGACAGCAGCTCCTTCAGGCGCGATTCCGACGGATACGGCAGCGCGTACACGATCGCCCGCTCGCCCGTTCTCGCGGCGTCGACGGCGATCACGTCGACCGTCGGCAACCCGACGAGCGACACCCCTTGCGCGCGCGCGAGCGGACCGGCCGCGCGCAGCCGATCCGGGTGGTCGTGATTGCCCGCGATCGCGAGCACCGGGCGCCGCCCGCCCTTCGACAGGCGCGTCAGCGCCTCGTAAAACAACGTCTCGGCATCGGCCGGCGGGTTGACCGAATCGTACACGTCCCCCGCAAGCAGCACCGCGTCCGCCTCCGCCTCGTCGGCGAGCCGCACGAGCTCGTCCACGAACGCCTCGTGTTCCGCCGCGCGGCTTCTCCCTTCCAGCGTTCTTCCGAAATGCCAGTCCGCCGTATGCAGCAACCGCATCCGTACAACCCCTCTCCCGTTTGTAACGCTAACCGAACCTTATAGTTTCACGGCGCGAGCGCCGTCGAAAAAGTACAAATACCGATCCGGCACCGGCCGGCCGAGCGCCGTTTCCGCCGCCTTCGCGTATACGGCGAGCTGCAGCCGGTACTGCGCGACGAGCTCCGCCAGCCTCGCTTCGTCGTACACCGCGTCCGTTTTGTAATCGATCATCGCAAGGCCTTGTTCGTCCTCGAACAGGCAGTCGATGATCCCCTGCACGAGCACCGTTTCGCGCGCCGTCGCCTCGTCGAGCGGAACGCCGTGCGGCGCCTCCCCGTACACGACGGACGCCGGCAGCCCGACGCTGAACGGCAGCTCGCGGTGCGACCTGCCGGCACGCATCAAGCGCTGCCCGGGCTCGCTGTGCGCGAACCGGGCGACCGCGTCGACGTCGATCGCCTGCCGCTGTTCCTCCGTCAGCAGCTCCCGCAGCACGAGGGAGGACAGCTGCGCTTCGACGTCCGCCGCGGCAAGCCCCGGCGACAGCGCCAAATGCTGCATCGCCGTATGGTACGCGACGCCGCGCTCGACCGGGGTGAGCCCCCGGCGCGACAAGAAGCGCGGACGTTTGGCGGGAATTCGCGCGGGCGGCTTCCCGGCGGAGCCGGCGCTTGATGCGCCGTCCGCGGCGCTCTTCGACGCGCGCTCCGGCGCGCTTTCGGCGTCGCCGCCCTCGGCAAGGCCCGACCCGCCGAATCCGGCGCTGCCGCCGAACCCCGGGAACGACGCGTTCGTCGGCTCGTCCTCTTCCTCCTGCAGCCGCCGTTTCCACTCCGTCACCGACGTCTTCGCGAACAGCGCGGACGCCGCCGGGCGCGGATCTTGCCAGCCGAGGACGCGCATGACGTCGCCGTCCCGCGCCGCCCAATCGTCGGGCGCCGGCCGCGCCTCTCGCACCGCGAATTCGACCCACGGCTCTTTGCGTTCGCTCGCCGGCGCCGCCTCTTGCAGCGCGTCCGCGCCGGGCAGCGAGGCGACCAGCCGCCAGCGCGAGCCGTCCGCCACCCGCGACTCCGCGGGCGGCGCGTCCAGCCCGTACGCTTCCCGCAGCTCCTCCGCCGCGGGATGACGCAGCAGCGCCGGCACGAGCCAATCGAGGAAGCAGGCGCCTCGGCGGACCGCGTGCGCGGGCAGCTTCGGCCCCGGCAGCGCCGCCAGCGCATTCCATTCCGCGAGCCGCTTCGGCAGCTCCTTCGCCGAGCCGACCAATATCAGCTTCTCCTTCGCCCGCGTCAGCGCGACGTACAGCACGCGCATCTCCTCCGCGAGCGCTTCGGCGCGCAGCCTGCGCTTGATCGCGAGCTGCGGCAGCGTCGGATACGCCGTGCCGAGCTCCGGATCGACCCAGCGCGGGCCGAAGCCGAGCTCCTTATGCACGAGGAACGGCTCCCGCTCGTCGCCGCGGTTGAACGATTTCCCGAGGCCCGCGACGAATACGATCGGAAATTCGAGCCCTTTCGATTTGTGGATCGACATGATCCGGACGACGTCCTCGGCCTCGCCGAGCGCGCGCGCCGGCGCGAGGTCGGAGCCGGAGTCGCGCAGCCGTTCGATGAATCGCAGGAAGCGGAACAAGCCGCGGAAGCTCGTCGCCTCGTACTGCCGCGCCCGGTCGTACAGCGCCCGCAGATTCGCCTGGCGCTGCTCGCCGCCCGGCAGCCCGCCGACGAAGTCGAAATATCCGGTTTCCCGGTACAGCCGCAAAATCAAATCGGAGAGCGAGCCCTGCCGCGCCGCCGTCCGCCACGTCTCCAGCGTCGAGACGAACCGCGCCGTCTTCTCGCGCAGCGCTTCCGGCGCCTCCGCCCGGCCGGACGCGACCGCGCCGACCGCCTCGTAGAACGAGCGGCCGCGGCCGCCGGCGATGCGCACGCGGGCGAGCTCCTCCGCCGTAAACCCGAACACGGGCGAGCGGAGCGCCGCCGCGAGCGGAATGTCCTGCAGCGGGTTGTCGATCGTCTGCAGCAGCGACAGCGCCGTCTCGACCTCGACGGCCTCGAAGTATCCGCCGCCGAGCTCCGCGTGGGCCGGAACGCCGTGCGCGCGCAGCTGCTCGAGGAACGTCGGCGCCCAAGCCTTGTCCGCCCGGAGCAAGATAACGACGTCCCGGAACGACGCGGGACGCATGCCGCCGGCCGCTTTGTCGAACACCGCCATCGCGGGCTTGCCCGCCGCGCCGATCAATTCCAGGATGCGCAGCGCGATCGCGCGCCCTTCCAGCTCCGCGGCGTCGGCGTCCGCCGCTTCCGTCTCCTCGCCCGTCTCTCCGTCGCCTGATGGAGCCGCCCCGCCCGTTCGATCGAGCAGCAGCGCTTCCGCGTCGGCGCCGTGCGTCGGATCCGGCTCCGGGTACGACGCCCCGCGCACGAGCTCGGCGCGCTCGTCGTAATCGAGCTCGGCCGCTTCCTCGTGCATCGTCTGGCGGAACACGAAGTTGACCGCGTCGACGACCTCCTGCCGCGACCGGAAATTGCGGGCGAGGTCGATGCGGACGCCGCCGCCCGCGGCGATGTCGCGCGCCGCCTCGGCGAACGGGCGGTACGTCTTGTATTTGCGCAGAAACAGCCCCGGCTCGGCAAGCCGGAACCGATAGATGCTCTGCTTCACGTCGCCGACCATAAACCGGTTGCCCGGCGCGGCGGCGCCGGACGCGTTCTCCGTCTCGCCTCTCGAGACGAGCCGCAAAATCGTCTCCTGCACCGCGTTCGTATCCTGGTACTCGTCGACGTACACTTCTTCAAACTGCTCCCGGTAGCCGAGCGCGGCCGGCGTCGGCACGATACGGTCCGGCGTCGACGACGGATCGCGCAGAATGTGCAGGCACGCGTGCTCCAGATCGCCGAAATCGACGAGCCCTTTCGCCGTTTTCGCCCGCCGGAACGCTTCCGCGTAATCGAGGACGAGCCGCACGAGCTCGTCCATCAGCGGCGCGAGCGCCCGGCATTCCGCGGCGTAATCGTCGGTCGATCGCGTCAGCAGCTGCTCGATAAGCGCGTCCAGCCGCTCCTTGGCGTCCTTGCGGAGCTTCTTCACCCGCTCGACGACCGCTTCATCGGCCGTATCGCCTTTCTTCTGCGGCTTCAGCCGCCCGAAGGCGCCGCCGAGACCGCCCGCGGCCGCCTCCTGCAGCGCGGGCCAGCCGCCATTGACGAGCGCCCCGAGCAGCCGCTCGACCCCTTCGGCGTCCGCGCTCAAATTATCGACGTACGCCGACGGTCCGCTCGGCGTCATCGACAGCTCGAGCGCCGAACGAAGTCCGGCAACGATCGCCTCCAGCTCGAGCTTCGCGTCCGCGGCAAGGCTCGCAAGCCACGGATGATCGGGCGAAACCGCCCCCGCGCTCGCTTCCTCGTCCGCTCCGGCGTCCAGCCGGAACGCCGCGGCCGCCTCCCGCAGCCACAGCTCCGGAAACGGATGGCTGCGCGAGAAATCGTACAGCCGGTCGACCAGCTTCATCAGCGCGTCGTCGCCGCGCTCGCCGCCGAACCGGTCGGCGAGCTGCCAGAACGGATCCGTCTCCGCCGCCTCGCCGTACCTCTCCTCGAACACCGCTTCGAGCGCCTCCTGGCGCAGCAGCGCCGCCTCGGTCTCGTTCGCGATGCGAAACGCCGGATCGAGCTCCGTCAAATGCACGTACCGCCGCACGACGTCCAAACAGAACGAATGCAGCGTCGTAATGGACGCGCGCCCGACGAGCGCCAGCTGCTTGCGCAGATGGCGCGACTGCGGCTTCGCCGTCAGCGCCTTCTCGAGCGCGTCGCGCAGCCGGTGGCGCATCTCCGCCGCCGCCGCGTTCGTGAACGTGGCGACGAGCAGCCGGTCGATGTCGATCGGGCGGGCTTCGTCGGAGACGGTGCGGATGATGCGCTCGACGAGCACCGCCGTCTTGCCCGAGCCCGCGGCGGCCGCGACGAGCAGATGGTCTCCCCGCGCCGCGATCGCCTGCCACTGCTCGTCCGTCCATGTGCTGCCTTCCGGCTTCGGCGCAATGTAAGTATTCGTCACTCCCGCTCCTCCTCTCCGCCGATGCGCTCCCACACGTCCTCGTCCGTCAGCGGCGGCAGCAGCCGATAGTCGCTGCCCGGAATGTCCGGGTCGAAGCCGCACACCGGCTTATATGCGCAGAACGTGCAAGGCGTCTCCTGCTTGCTGCGGTACGGCGCCGCTTCCACGGTTCCGCACGCCGCCTTGTCGCCGAGCTCCGCCATCTTCTCGCGCACGAAGCCGCGCAGCCGCCGCCACTTCGCAGCGCTCGCCGCCTTCGATCTCGCGCCGAGCGAACCGTCCGCCTTCCGGCTGAGCGGCACGACGGGCGAGTCGCCTTGGCCGAGCTCCGTATCCATCAATCGGGTCGCCTCCGGATCGTCCAGCAGCAGCCCGCTCATTTTGAACTTTTTGAACAGCTCGTTCGCGGCAACCTCCGGAGGCGCCGCGTTATGCAGCGTCAGCGACGGCCGGTGCACGTGGAAATAGAGCGCACCCGCCGCCTCCGCCGGCTCGCCGAGCCACGCCTCCGCTTCCTCGGCCGCCGCGTCCGCGTAAGCGAGCAGCTGCAGCGACAAGCCGTAATAGACGTCGGACAGCCGCAGCCGGTGCGAGCTCGACTTATAATCGACGATGCGTAAATACGCTTCCCCCTGCTCCCCGCGGGCGGCGTCGATCCGGTCGATTCGCCCGTGCAGCTCCATGACGCGCCCGCTCGGCAGCGTCAACCGGATCGGCGGCAGCGCGCCGCCGTCGCCGAACGCGAGCTCGGACGCCGCCTGGCGGAATCCGCTGCGCTTCGATTGCCCGCGCAGCGCCTCCGCCGACTTGCCGACGACGGCCTTCAGCTTGCGGGTAATGTAACGGTGGCGGTTCGTGCTGTACAAAATTTCCGCCAGCAGCTTCGGCGCGAGCTCCTCCACCGTCTGGAACGCAAGGCGCGCGCATTCGGCGTCGTCGAGATCGGCCCACGTCCGGCCCTCGTCCGCGAGCCGCTTCGCCAGCGCGCTGAGCGCGGCGTGGTACAGCTGGCCGACGTCGGGCGCCTCCAGACGGTACAGCCGCCGCTCGGTCAGCCGGAGGCCGTACGCCGCGAAATGCGCGAACGGGCACCCCGCGAACTTCTCGAGCCGCGACACGCTCGACCGCAGCGGGTCGCCGTACAGCGCGAGCGCCGTCTCCTCAGACAGCGGCTCCTCCGCATTGGAATATTCAAGCGACGGCAGCAGCGCGAGCAGCTTCTCTCGCCAATACGGTCGTTCGACGAGCCAGTTGTACACCGCCCACCACACGCCGGACACCGGCTGTCCCCGCTTCCATCGCCGCAGCTGCGGCAGCAGGTCCGACAGCGCCCGGGACGGCGTCGACAGCCGCTCGACCGCCTCGTCGTCGGACGGTCCCGCGGGCGGATCGCCCGCGGCGTGCAGCCGCCGCGCGTCCGGCGCGAGCTGCTGCAGCGCGCGGATCCATTCCGACGGCAGCTGCGGCTTCCCCTCGGGATCGGACAGCGCATAGCTGATCCACAGCCCTTCCGACGGCAGGAACAGCGCGTTATACAGAAGGAACCGCTCGTCCAGCATGCGCCGCCGGCCGTCCGGCGCGAGCTCGAGGCCCGTCGCGAGCAGCCGCTCCCGGTCCGCTTCGGAGACGACCCCGTTCTCCTGCGGGCGAGCCGGCAAGACGCCGTCGTTCGCGCCGAGCAAGTAAAGCCGCCGCACCCCGAAGGCGCGCGTCCGATCGAGACTGCCGACGAGCACTTGATCGAGCGCCGGCGGCACGAGCCCCATGCGGATGCTGTCGAGTCCGGAGGCGATCATGCCGGCGAACAGCTCGCCGTCGGCCGGCTCGTCGCCGACGAGCTCGACGAGCTGGTCGAGCGCGTCGACGACGCGGTCCCACAGCTGCTCGTGCTCCTTCGCCCGCTCGACGTCGCCCGCGGCCTCAGCCGCTTCTCTCCAGCGCGTCAGCGTGTCCGCCGCTCCGGCGTCTTCCAAGAAGCGGAACAACGCTTCCGCGAGATCCCGCATCGTCTCCGCCTTCTTAAACCGCTTCTCGAACGCGAGCAGCGGCGCGGCGACGACGTCCCGCCATCGCTGGACGCGCTCTTCCTCCGCGCGGCGCCGCTCCTCCCGGACGGCTTCCTCCTCGCCCTCGAGCGGCTGTCCGGCGGTGAGGCGCCACGGCTTGCCGTCGGTCCAGCGCGAGCCCTTGATGCCGTATTCCAGCACGACGTTCTCGAGCCGGTCCATCGCGAAGCGCGCATCCGCCTCCGTGCGGAACGTGCCGCGCGGGAACAGCAAATCCGTCTTCACGGCGCGGAACACCGCGTCGTACGTCCAGCGGGACAGCACGACGTCGATCGCCGCGCGGACGAGCTCGCTGAGCGGATGATGCGCGACGCCGCGCTTCTGGTCGAGAAAGCACGGAATGCCGTGATCCGCGAACGCCGCCGCGATCACCTCGCCGTAGCCCTCCCAATTGCGCACGAAGACGGCGACATCCCGCCACCTGGCGGCGCCGGAGGCGACGAGGCGCACGATGTCGCGCGCCGCCGCCTCGGCCTCCGCCCGCGGGGTCGCCGCCGAGACGAGCGCGAGGGCGCCGCCGGCGCTCGCCGGCGCGAACGTTCGGCCGTTCGCGCGGTCCACGAACGCGCGCTCGAGCGCGGCTAGTCCCGGCGCCGCGGCGAACCGCTGCGCGCCGTCCAGCACCGTCACGCTCTCGACGTCGACGCCTTCCTCCGCCGCCATCCGCTTCAGCGCCGTCAGCGTCGCCGCCGTCGGATGGAACAGCTCGAGCTCGTCGGGCTTCTCGTCCGGCGCGTAGTCGCGGTCGATCGTCAGCATGAACGTGACGCTCGCCGCATGCTTGCACAGACTGCGCAGCGCAGCCATCTCGGTCGGCGTGAAGCCGTGGAAGCCGTCGACCCAAAGCCGCGCGCCGCGCAGCGCGTCGACGCGCGGCACGAGCTCCGCGAGCAGCGTCAAATAGTCTTCGGAATCGACGTATTTCCCCGCGAGCTCCGCCTCGAGGTCGCCGAGCAGCAGCGACATGTCGTGCAGCTTGTCCCGCAGCGCGTTCGGGAACGTCTCCGTTCCGGCCGCGCCGCGCAGCGCCTCCGCGTCGACGCCGTACCGCTTGCACTCCGCGAACCAGTCGAGCGCCGCGTCGATCCAGCCGCCCGCTTCCGTCAGCCGGCGGAACGCTCTCAGCTCGCGGCTCCGCTTCCTTGCGATTTTATATAACAGCATCTTCTTGCCCGTATCGTCGATATGTAATCGGGAAGCGCCTCCCGCCTCTTGCATGACGCGAAACGCCAGCCGGCGAAAGCTCAACGTCTGTGCCCGGATCGTCGCGCCGAACCGGCCGACGATGGCGCGATCCGCCGCCTGCGTCATCTGTTCGGGAACGAGCAGCACGAGCGGCGGTCCGTCGGGCGAGCGGCTCAGCTCCTCCCCGATGTCCTCGAACGCTAGGCGGCTTTTGCCCGCGCCCGCGCGTCCCAGCACGAACCGAATGCCCACAATGAACCCCTCCGCGATCTCTTTTTTTCCAAAGTACACAATCGAACGGGTGTTTGCAATGTAATTTTTTGGTTTAGTCGTATTTCGACCGCAAAATAGAGTACAATGAATCATAGAGAATTTATAGAGGTGCGAAGGAGTGCGGGTATGGCGAACGAAGAAATCATCTTGACCCCGGAAGGATTGCAAAAGCTGAAGGATGAGCTCGAAGAATTGAAAACGGTCAAGCGCGCCGAATTGGCAAGCCGCCTAAAAACGGCGATCAGCTACGGCGACCTGCGGGAGAACAGCGAGTATCATTCGGCGAAAGACGACCAAGCCTTCATGGAAACGAGGATTTTGACGATCGAGCATATTTTGCGGAAAGCGCGCGTCGTCAGCAGCATCGACACTTCTGCGGTGCAGGTCGGCTCGACCGTTACGTTGCTCGACGTCGAATTCGACGAAACGATCGATTACCAAATCGTCGGCCCGTCCGAAGCGGACGTGTCGCAAAACAAAATTTCGTACGAAAGCCCGCTCGGGCAAGCGCTGATGGGCAAGACGGTCGGCGAAACGATCACGGTCAACGCCCCCGCGGGCGAGATCGCCTACAAGCTGCTCGATATTAAAGTATCGTAAAAAACGCCGGCCCTTAGGGGTCGGCGTTTTTCCATAACGGCTCCACATGTCGAAGCTCGCGGCTCCATCTCCCCATAACGCCTCCCGGACGCCTCTGTCCGCGGCGCCGTCCCCACATGATGGGAAGGATGTACGCAAAACAAAGGAAGGGTATTCCCTTCTTATGCATACTCCCTACCCATAACGCCTCCCGGACGCCCCCGTCCCCGGCGCCGTCCCCCCATAACGCCTCCTAATGCCGGCAACCACCGCCCCAGCGCGCGGCGCAAACGAAACCGCCGGCCCACAGGGACCGGCGGTTCAATTATCGGATTATCGGCTCCGCACCTCGAAAATCGCGAACTTCAAATAGTTGCCCTCGTCGACGCCGAGCAGCTGCGGATGGTCCTTGCCGGCGCCGCGGAACTCGACGAGCCGCAGCACCTTGCCCGCGTCCGCGGCCGCCGCGTGGATCGTCGACAGAAACACGTCCGGCCGCACGTGATACGAGCAGCTCGCCGTCACGAGGTATCCGCCCTCGTTAACGAGCTTCATCCCGTGCAGGTTGATGTCCTTGTACCCGCGGCAGGCGCCTTCCACCGCGCCCTTCGTCTTCGCGAACGCCGGCGGGTCGAGGATGACGACGTCCCACGTCCGCCCCGCGCCCGCGGGCAGCGGCTTCGATGTGTCCACCTTCGCCCCGGCTTCGCCCGCCTTCGCACGCGCCGTCCGCTCCTCCAGAGCGCGCACCTGCTCGCGCAAATAATCGAACGCGTTCGCGACGACGAATTCGACGCGCTCGCTAAAGCCGTTGCGCTCGACGTTCCGGCGCGCCGTCTCGATCGCGTGCTCCGAAATGTCGAGGCACGTCACCTTCTTCGCCCCGTATTTGCACGCGTGCAGCGTGAAGCTCCCCGTATGCGAGAAGCATTCCAGCACCGTGGCGCCGTCCCAGTACGGGAACGTCACCTCTTTGCCGTTCGCGTTCACGGGCGCGACGCGCGTCGTGCCGTCCGGCTCCGCGACTTCGCGCAGCTCGATGCCGCTGCGGCGGCCCCAGCCGGTCATGAGCGGGCGTATGGCCGCCCGGTTTTCGCGCTGGTCGTAAAAATATCCCGTCTTCTGTCCGCGGACGACGTCGACCTCGAGCTCGAGCCCGTTCTCGCGGATGACGAGCGACTCCGGCGGCTCCTCGCCGTACAGCGTGCCGGTCCGCTCCTCCAGCCCTTCCAGCGCGCGGACGCCGACGTCGCTGCGCTCATAGATCGTCTTCGGCGCGAACACGTCGACGAGCGCTTCGACGATGTCGCCGCGGACGCGGTCCATGCCGAGCGTCACGATTTGCAGCACGAGCGTGTCGCCGAACCGGTCGACCGTCAGCCCCGGCAGGAAATCGGCCTCGCCGTATACGATCCGGCAATATCGCGGATCTTCGACGAAGCGCTCGCGCACGCCGAGGCATGCGCGGAACCGTTCGACGAAGAACGCTTTGTCCATCCGCTCGAGCTTCCCGTAGGAGACGACGCGTCCGATCATTTGCGAGGCGGGGTTGACGTAAGCGGAGGCGAGAAATTTGCCGCGGTGATCCGTCACCTCGGCGATGCCGCCCGGCTCCGGCTCGCCGTCGATCCGCTCGACCTCGTTTTTATAAATCCATGGATGTCCCGCTTCCAGCCGTTTTTTCCGGGACGATTTCAATACTAATGTCGCCACTGCTTGGGCACACCTCTTCGCGTTCCGGGAGACGAGTCATGCTCGTCCCGGTGGGTTCATATATATGTAGTTGACTGGACAGACCGAACATTCGCGCATAAGGGAGGGATCGGGAACATGCTGCAAGAGCTCGCGCTGCCGTTCGCTCTCGGGCTCGCCGTCTTCGTGTTCGGCATGAAGGCGATGGAAATCGGCCTGCACGATTGGGCCGGCCCGTTCCTCTCCGGCCTGCTGCGCCGGTTCACGAGCTCGCCGTTACGCGGACTCGTCGCCGGCACGCTCGCCACGACGGCGCTCCAATCGAGCGACGCCGTCACCGTCATCACGATCGGCCTCGTCAACGCCGGCGTCCTGACGTTCCGCCAGACGCTCGGCATCGTGCTCGGCGCCAACGTCGGCGCGAGCCTCACCGCGGACATGCTCGGTCTCGACATGACCGCGCAGGCGCTGCCGATGCTGCTCGCCGCAGGCAGCTGCTGGTTCCTCTGCCTGCTGATCCAGCGGCTGCGCCGCGGCGACGGCACGTCGCGAGCAGTGCGGGCCGCGGTGCCGCTGCGCCATTTGTCCCTCACCGTCTGCGGCTTCGCCAGCGTCTTGATCGGCATGGAGCGCATGTATAGAATCGTGCCGGAGCTGCAGTCGCGCGGCTTGTTCGTCTGGTTTCTCGAACGGGCGCAGGACAGCCTCGCCTTAGGGCTCGCCGCGGGCGCCTTCGTCACCGCCATCATCCAGTCGAGCGCCGCGACGATAACCGTCGCGATGGGCCTCGCCTCCGTCCAAGCGATATCCGTCGAGCTCGGCATCGCGATCGTGCTCGGCGCCAACATCGGCACATGCTCGACGGCGCTGCTCGCCTGCATCGGCGGCACGCGGGCCGGCCAATACGTCGCTTGGTCGCATATTTTGCTCAACCTCGGCGGCAGCCTGCTTTTCTTCCCGTTCATCGCCGAGCTCGCCGCGCTGTCGGCCATCGGCACCGAATCGCCTTACGACCAAATCGCCCGCGCCCAAACGTTGTTCAACGCGATCTGCTCGCTGATCGCGCTGCCGCTGTGCTACATCGGGGTCAATACGTACCGGAAGCGTCGGAAGCTTCGCTAGCGCCGCCCGCGACGATCGCGACGCCGGAGCTCGTCCCGAGCCGGCTCGCGCCGGCCAGGATCATTTTGACCGCCGTCTCGTAATCGCGCACGCCGCCCGACGCCTTGACGCCGACCGACGGCGACACGCTCGCGCGCATCAGCTCGACGTGCTCGACCGTCGCCCCGCCCGGACCGAAGCCCGTCGACGTTTTGACGAAATGCGCTCCGGCTTCCTCCGACAGCACGCAAGCGATTTGAATCTGCTCGCGGGTGAGGAACCCCGTTTCGAAAATGACCTTCACGATTGATTGCCCCTTCACCGCGTCGACGACCGCCTTGATGTCCGCCCGCACGTCGTCATGGCGGCCCTCCAGCAGCCACCCGATCGGCAGCACCATATCGATTTCGGCCGCGCCCTGCTTCGCCGCCGCCGCCGCCTCGAACGCTTTCGCCTCGGAGCTCATCGCCCCGAGCGGAAAGCCGACGACCGCCGCCACCTTCACGCCCGTCCCCTCGAGCGCCTTAGCGCAATGCGCCACCCAGGCTCCGTTGACGCACACGCTGTAGAAGCCGTATGTTTTCGCCTCGCCGCACAGCTTGTCGATCTCGGCCGTCGTCGCGTCCGGCTTTAAGTATGTATGGTCGATATATTTTTCGATATGTTTCACTTCGAAGCTCATGCTTCATCCTCCTCGACGGGAATTCCGAGCTTGACGAGCGCCCTGCGCAGAATATCGTCGTTATTATCGTACCCCGAAGCTTTTTGTTTCTCCCACGCCGCGAGCGGCTCGAACCAATCGACGCCGCGAATTTCTTCGACTTGCGCCACGAGCTCGCCTTCCGACGCCTCAACCAAATAGTAATGCACTTCTTTATCGACGAGGCCTTTGTCCGGATGCTTGTACTGGTATTGAATCAGCGCGAGCGGTTCGCGGATCGTGCCGCGAATGCCGGTTTCCTCGAGAATCTCCCGAAGCGCCGTTTGCTCGACGGTTTCTCCCGGCTCCATTTTGCCCTTCGGCAGCGAAGTCCGGCCGTAGCGGTCTTGGATCAACTGTATTTCGATGCGTCCGTCGTGCTTGCGGAAGACGACGCCTCCGGCGGATATTTCCTTCATCGGATGTCACCTCGTTCTCGTATCGTACCCCATTGCCGCAAAACCATATATGTTGAAAGAAAGGGAGGACCGCGCGCGCGAATCTCCGCCGTTCCTCCCCATGTCCCTATGCCGGCTTCGCGTTAAAACGAAGCGGCGCCCGGCAGCGCCGGCTCGGCGATTCGCTCGCCCTTGCATTCGTTGACGCCCGCTTCCAGCACGCGCACCTTCACGACCTGTCCGATCAGGGACGAATCGCCGGGGAACACGACCTGTAAATAGTTGTCTGTGTATCCGCTGAGCAGTCCTTGCCCTTCGGCGCCCTTCGCCTCGCGCTCCGGAATGACCGACAGCTCCTCGCCGACGAACTTCCGGGCGTACGCGAGCTGCATCGATTCGGACAAGTCGATCAGCTTGTGGACGCGCTCGTTTTTCAGCTCTTCGTCCACCTGATCCTCCATCCGCGCCGCCGGCGTGCCGGTCCGCTTCGAATACGGGAAGACGTGCATTTCGGAAAAGCCGATCTCTTGCATGAACCGGAAGCCGGTTTCGAACATTTCGTCCGTTTCGCCGGGGAAGCCGACGATGACGTCCGTCGTGATCGCCACTTCCGGCCAGCGCTCGCGAATGCGGGCGATCCGCTCCGCGTATTCGGCCGTCGTATATTTGCGTCGCATCCGCTTCAGCACCGCGTCGTCACCCGCCTGCAGCGGCACGTGCAGATGGCGGCAAAACTTCGGCGAGCTCATGAGCACGTCGATGACCTCGTCCGTAATTTGGCTCGCTTCGATCGAAGAAATGCGCAGCCGCTCGATGCCGTCGACCTCCGCGAGGTCGCGCAGCAGCGCCGCGAAATTGTAGTTTTCCAAATCTTCGCCGTAGCCCGCCGTATGAATGCCCGTCAGCACGATCTCTTTGTAGCCCGCTTCGACAAGCATACGCGCCTGCTTAATGACGCTCTCCGGTTCCCGGGAACGCAGCAGACCCCGCGACCACGGAATGATGCAGAACGTGCAGAAATTGTTGCAGCCTTCCTGAATTTTCAGGAACGCCCGCGTCCGATCCGCGAAGTCCGGCACGTCGAGCTCCTCGAATTGGCGCGTCTTCATGATGTTGCGCACCGCGTTGATCGGCTGGCGCTTCTCCATCACTTCGTTGACCAAATGGATGATCTCGCCCCGCCCTTGCGTGCCGATGACGAGATCGACCCCCGGAATGGCCATAATTTCCGCCGGCGACGTCTGCGCGTAGCAGCCCGTCACGGCGATGACCGCGTCCGGATTGCGGCGCACGGCGCGCCGGATGATTTGGCGGCTTTTCTTGTCGCCCGTGTTCGTGACGGTGCACGTGTTGATGACGTACACGTCCGCCGTCTTCGATTCGAAGTCGACCTGTTCGTAGCCTTCGTTCTTGAACAGCTGCCAGATCGCTTCGGTATCGTAAAAGTTTACTTTGCAGCCTAACGTATGAAACGCCACTGTCGGCATCGGTTATCCTCCCATCTCGCCGGTTTCGTAAAAAATGCAGCTGGCCGCGACGAGTCCGGCCGTCTCGGTGCGCAAAATGCGCCGGCCGAGGCCGACGCCAACGCAGCCGCGACGCTCGGCTTCTTCCGCTTCCTCCGCGGTAAAGCCCCCTTCGGGGCCGACGATGACGAGCACGGGGCCGCCGCCTTCGACGAGCCGCGCGCCGCGCAGCGCCTCTTTCAGACCGCGTCCGTCCTCTTTCTCGTAGCAAAACAGCGCGAGCTGCGCCCGCTCCGCGACCGCGAGCAGCTCGCTCCACTTCAGCGCGTCGCGCACGTCGGGCACTTTGCTCCGATGCGCCTGCTCCGCGGCTTCTTTGGCGATTTTGCGCCACCGCTCGAGCCGCTTCGCTTCCTTCTTCGCGTCGTACTGCACGATGGTGCGCGCGGAGACGAACGGCAGGAAGGCGCTCGCCCCGATCTCCGTCCCCTTCTGGATGACGGTTTCGAGCTTGTCGCCTTTCGGCAAGCTTTGCGCGATCCAGACGTCGACGCGCGGCTCGCCCGCCATCGGCCGCTCCTCCACGAGCCTTAGCAGCACGCGATCTTTATTCAGTTCGACGACTTCGGCGAGGCATTCGCGGTTCGTTCCGTTGCTGACGATCGCCTGATCGCCGGGCTCCGCGCGCATGACCCGCATCAAATGATGCGCGTCGTCCCCGCGCACGATCGCCTGATCCTCGAACATATCTTCCGGGGTTACGAAATATCGCTGCATAACAAGCCCTTCACTCCAGTTTACATCGTTTCCGCGGCGATTTCCATTCCCGCCGCGGCGCCAAAGTTACCCTACGCGAGAATCGTCTGCCAATCGACGACGTTCCCGAACCAGGACGCCATCAGGCCGAGCAGCCAGAACAGCATCCTGACGACCTGAGACAAAATCGGCCCGATCGTTACGTTATAGATCGGCGTAATGAAGACGATGAGCAGGAAAATGTATACGCCCCACGCTTCGTATTTCATCATCTGCAGCCTGAGCGGCCGCGGCGCCAAATCTTCGACGATGCGGTACCCGTCGAGCGGCGGCAGCGGGATCAGGTTAAAAATAAACAGCAGCAAATTGATCTGTACGAGATAAAAGAATATAAGTCCGACTGCTTTGTACGCGCCGAGCGACGCGTCGTTCAACGCGCCCGTCGCGAACAGCGCGTAGGCGGCTGCCGCCGTGACGAACGCCACGAGCAAATTGCTGAGCGGGCCGACCGCGGAGACGACGATGCTCATCAGCCGCGGGTTTTTGAAATTCGACCGGTTGACCGGCACGGGCCGCGCCCAGCCGAAGCCGAGCAGCAGGATGAACACAAACCCGAGCAGGCTGATGTGCGGCATCGGATTGAGCGTCACGCGGCCGAGCTTATACGCCGTCGGATCGCCGAACTTGTACGCGGAGTACGCGTGCGCGAACTCGTGCGCCGTGAAAGCGACGATGATCGCGAGAATTTGGAACGGCAAATGCTCGAAGTTGAAGGGGAGGAATTCCATCCGTTACCCCCGCTTCCTGGCGACGAGCGCCACCCAGCCGTTCTCTTCGCTGCGCGATTCCATCGCGAAGCCGGCGCGAAGGAGCGCGTCGGTCACGTCGGCTTCCTTGCTCGTGATGATGCCCGAAGCGACGTAATAGCCGTCAGGCTGAAGCGCCTGATACACGTCGTCCACGAACGTCACGATAATTTCCGCGAGAATGTTGGCGACGACGACCTGCACCGGCAGCTTCACGCCCGTCGGTTCGTCCGCCTTCAGCGCGCCCAGCAAATCGCTCAGCTGCACCTCGATCTGGTCGCTCAGGCCGTTCAGCTTCGCGTTCTCCTTCGCGCTCGATACCGCGACCGGATCGAGGTCGAGCGCGAGCACCCGCTCCGCGCCGAGGCGAACCGCCGTGACGGCGAGAATGCCCGAGCCGGTGCCGACGTCGATGACGTGATCGCCCGGCTTGACGACGCCCTCGAGCGTCCGCATGCACAGCGCCGTCGTCGCGTGCGTGCCGGTGCCGAACGCCATGCCCGGGTCGAGCTCGATCACCGTCTCGTGGGCTTTAGGCTCGTACGTTTCCCACGTCGGCTTAATGACGAGCCGCTCCGACACGTGCGTCGGCTTGAAGTACTGCTTCCACGACTCCGCCCACGCGTCTTCCTCGATCGATGCGAGCGTAATGTCGCCTCGGCCCGGGTCGAGCCCGAAGCCAGGCAGGTCGCGCAGCAGCGCTCGCAGCCCGTCTTGAATGACGTCCATGTCGGTATCCTCGGAGAAATACGCCTTCATCAGCGCGTCGCCCTCCGGGATGTCGTTGAGCGGCTTCTCGTACCACTGCCCGAGCGATGTGTCGCGCTCGCGGTCGAGCGAGCCCGACTCCTCGATGGAGACGCCGCCGGCGCCCTGCGCATGCAGCCAATCCGCGATCGCCTCGCTCGCCTCCTCCGTCGTATATATCGTTAATTCATGCCATATCATATCGTGTCCTTCACCGCTTTCCTGCGCCGTCTCGCAGCGCATGTATCTGACTCATTTTACCGAAAACCGAACGGAATTACAAAAATGAGACGAAAAAAGGCCCGCTAGCCGCGAGCCCCATCCTTAGTTTTGAAACTTTGGCTTCATTCCACGATTTCGATTTTGACGCCCTGCGTCTGCCCCGGATACGACGTGAGCATAATGCCGGCGAACCACGCCTTCGCCTTCTGTCCGACCGCGAACGCGCCGTCGCCCGTCCGGAAGACGACCTCCGCGTCCTCCGCCAATGTGACCCATACGGCTTCGGGCAGTTCATCCGGGCCGAGCAACCGTCCGCGATCCACGATCAACACCCGATCTCCCCGCTCGCCGATCGCTTCGATGACGCCCTCGATATCCGGCTGCTTCGGGATGACGTACTGGCTCAGCCGGATCGGGAACACGCTTCCAGCCTTCTCGTACAGCGCGAAGGCCAGCGCGTCCCGTTGCTCGGGCGTCAGGAGCGTCTTATGGTCTCCATATTTTCGAAAATCGAGCTGGAGCCATCCGCCCTCGCCCCCTCCGCTCAACATGACGATGCGATGTTCGTCCTGAATCCGCCGGTAGTCCGCCAGCATTCGCTCCTGAATCGCGCCCAGCGCTTCCGAATTGAAGCTTCGTCCGCAGGCGGTGTCGAGCGCGCCGCCTTCCGCCCACACGCCGCGCCCCCGGCTTTCCGCGAGCCGCTCGCGGTCGCACAGCCACTCTCCCCATGCGATGTCGGGCTCGAACGGCAGCGCATAGCCGTAGCCTTCCGCCAGCAGGGAAGCATTGACCATCGTTCCGTCTTCCTTATAAACATAGACGCGCTGCCCGTCCTGCTCGGCATGCCTTCCATCCGTCGGTTCGATCCACACGCGCTCGCCGAGCAGCGCCGCCTCAAGGTACGCCGCGGCCGCATCGGCGATCTCCCCCGGGGGAACCGCGACGCCGGCCAGCCGGATGGTTTCGGCGGTCGGCCGATCCTCGCCGAGCGGTTCGACCGCAAGCGCCGCCGGGCCCGCGACGCCGACGACCTTCCCCGGCCGCCTCGGTCCCGTCGTCACCGTCGCGGCGCCGCCGTCCGCTTCCCAGCCGACCAAGCCGCCGAAGGCGCTCGCCGCGGCACGCAGCGGAACGTACACGGTCCCGCCGATCCGTTCGACGCTGCCGCGCAGGTCCTCCCGCCTTCCGTCCGCGGTCGTCAACCTCTCGGAACCGAGGTGCAGCGTCGCCCGCTCGCCGCTCCGGACGACGGAGATGTCGCCCGTGTTCTCGTCCCAGGCGACATCGGCTCCGATCCGTTCGAAGAATGACCGGAACGGAACATACGTCACCCCCGTTTCCCGGACCTGAGGCTTCGGGTACATGACCCGCTCCCCGTCGATGTAAACGGGAGAGCCTGCGTTCGCCGCGGCGGAAGAAGCGAAGGCGGCGCTGACGATAAGAGAAAGTAGGACGAGGGACCGCACGATCCTTCCCACCGGATTTACCTCCCTTCAATGGAATCGTTTACCACCATGCCTTTGCATAAAAGACGCTTCGCGATGCAGATTCGTTGCGCCTTTGCGAAAAAAACGCCGACAGTCCCGCTGTCGGCGTCGTACTTACTTCGGCTTTACGAGCACGCGAAGCTCGGCCGTCGCGTCCCCGACCGTCGCCGTGACCAGCGCCGCCCCCGGCTTCAGCGCCGTCAAGACGCCGTCCGGCGTCACCTCGGCCGTCCGCTCCTGCTTCACTTCGAACGTCACGCCTTCCGCAATCGCTCTGCTGCTGCCGTCCTCGTAATGACCCGTCACCGCAAGCTGAACCGTTTCCCCCTCCGTCAGCTCCGTCTTCCCTTCGATCGTGATGCGCGTCAACGCCGGCGCCGGCACGACGTCGACGACGGCGGACGCTTCGGCGCCCCCGTAAGAAACCTTGATCTCGGCCGTGCCGACCGCATGCGCCGCGATGACGCCGGCGGCGTCGACCGACGCGATGTCCGGCCGGCTGGACGCGAACGACGCGCCGGACTCGATCACGGAAGAGCTGTCATCCGAGTAGAATGCTGTCACGACGACTTGCGCCCGGTCGCCCGTCCACATCGTCGCCGGCGCGTCGAGCTCGAGCCGTTCGACGGCCGCGTCGCCCGTCACGCTGACCGTACGCGACGTCAGCTTCCCGCCGTAAGATACCGTAATCGTCGCCGCGCCTTTCCCTTTCGCCGTCACGGTGCCGTCCGGGGCGACGAGCGCCACCGACGGCCGAGAGCTCGCGAACGACGCGCCCGCCGCGATCGCCGCCTTCGAGCCGTCGCTGTATACGCCGGCAACCGCGATTTTCCCGCTCTGCCCGACCGCAAGCGTCGACGGGCCGCTCGCCTCGAGGCTTTCCAAGGTAAGCACGGTGCCGTTCACCTTCACAAGCTCCATGCCGGCATAATAGCTGTTCAAAATTTGCTCGTAGCTCCAGCCTTGTCCGCCGAGCATCGATGCGCCGTATTGGCTCATCCCGACGCCGTGGCCGTTGCCGCCGCCGTAGAACGTAATTTGGGTCGGCGCGCCGGACGCGTCGCGATCGATCTCGAACGCGGCGAACGCCGAGTTCAGAATCGACGGGTTTTTCAATTGGAACGCCGCATCGTATTGGCCCAGACCGCCTTTCGCCCGGTGGAGGATGACGTCGGCGCCGCGCGTGTACGTTCTGGACGGTCGAATCGTGAACCGAATGTTATACTCTTTCAAAATTTTATAAGTGCCTGTCGTTCCCTCGACGACCAATTCCATCATATTGCCGCCTGCGCCGCGTTTCGTTACGTACATGTCTTTCAGCGTGCCGATCCCCTCCGCCGGAATCGGGCGGCTCGCGAAGCTGCCGTCGGGCATCTTCGTCAGCACGAAGTTCGGATCGGCCTGCTGCCTTCCCGCCAAATTGGCGTTGATCGTATGTTCCAACTCCGTCCTGCTAAGGCTTACCATCCATCTGAAATAATACGACTCGGAATCGTATCCGGTAAGCGACAGATCCTTGTAGAACGCAAGAAGCGCCTGCTCGTCCTGCGTATCGATCTCGAGCAAGTTCCCCGGATGATTCGGATCGTACGTATAGCTGCGCGCCGTCAAATACGGAATCGGCACGCCCGGGAACGCGTTCGTCCCGATGTCCGACCACACCTCGTGCTTCGAGGCGCCGTAGCCGCCGGACGTCGAATAAAACCGGGCGTCGACAAGCTCGCCGCCGCTCATCATGACAGTGCCCGACGTATCGTTCACGGCTTGCGTCGTGAGCGGATGCTCTAGGCTGTTGTTGTACACTTGGCTGAGCGTGCTGTCGTCGATATGGAAGCCCCGGTCGGCGAATCGGTTGCTCCGGTAATCGCTAAGCGCGTACGTCCTCGCCGCCACCGCCTGCGCGCGCAGCGCCTCGAGGCCGAACGACGCCGGCATTTCGCTCGGCACGACCTGGTACAAATATTGCTCCATATTCACTTCGTTGATCAGCTTCAGCGCCGTTAAGTTCGGAGACGTCAGCGAAATCTCGAACACGCCGCGGTACCACGGATTGCCGTATGCCCGCGTGAAGCTTTTGGCCTGCATTTTCCCGCCGGGCGCGGCCGGCTCCGCGTACAACCGGTTCGGCGTCCGCAGCGCTTCCGTTCCGTCTACGAGCACCGCGATTTGCTGTTCGGCGGGCAGGAACGACACGAGCTTGCCGGCCGGCACGTCCAGCGCGGCTCCCGCCTTTTTGTCGGTTATGCGGATACCGGCGTCGGAAGTCACATCGATCCGTTGATGGTCGAACTGCGTGTAATCCGCAATGTTCGCGATGCTTTTCCGGATGCCGACCCGCATTGCGTCGACCGGCGTTTCGCCGTCGAGGACGATCTTGTACACTTGGCCGGCGCTGTTGAACAGGAACGAAGCGTTCCGCGCGCCGACCATGACGTCGCTGAGCGATTTCGTCACCGTTAGGCCGCCGAGTTGCTGCTCGACCGCGTAGAACGGCGTAAGGGTGACGAAGCCGCGGTCCTCCAGCTCCAGCGTGCGGAGCGCGGCGTTCTTGGACAGCGGCCGATCGGGCACGGGCGCCGCCGAGGACGCCTCGACCTGCAGCGTGAATTCCCCGCTCTCGGTCCCGTACCAAGCGCGGATGACCGCCGTGCCGGGATGGCGCCCTTCGACGAGACCGTCCGCGGTGATCCTGGCCACCTGCTCGTTCGAGCTTTCGTAGACGACTCCTTCCGGCTGCTCCTGGGGGACGCCGTCCACGGTAATTAGAAGCTCGGTCTGCGCCGTTTCGCCGACCGGCACATGCGACGGTCCCGACAACGTCACCTGAACGCCGTATACGTCCGAGCTTACTGTGTAATCGCTTCCAATGTTTTGTTCGAAAGCGGACCGGCTTTCGCCCTGCGCCGGCTGCGCCGTTTCGTCCGCCATGGCGGCGGCGAAAGGGGAACCTGCCAAAATGAGTGCTAGAATGCATGAAACCCATGTGCGAAACATCGCTGCCCGAACCGAATATGGACCCGTCAACCGCATTCACTCCCCTAGCGTTGGTTGTCGGACAAGGCTGCTCGATTGCCTATCCGCAGCAGAAATAATTGTCAATTCCCTCCTCTCGTCCCTATCATAGGTTAAAATTTTGTTTTAGTAAATACAATTCGTCATGAAATTTTACTTCGCGGACATTGCGTCCAAAACGATAAGCGCCGCCCTTGCGCAGCTTGATGCTGCAGGCGGCGCCTCAGAATATTCCCGCTTCCCGTTGCTCTATCGTTCCGGCCGGCTTCCGCTCGAAAACTTGCCGATCATTATGAACGAAAAACGGGGAACGAAACCGGTGCGGAGTAAAATCGAAAACAGGCGCAATGCGCGCCGCAGTTGATTCACTCACCTACAGCCGATTCACCGGGATGCGCGTATGATGCTACGGGAGGTGGTCCTTGTGGCTCGACACAGGCACGGACAGATGCAAATGCAGACGCCGCCATCGGCGTTATGCAGAGCGTTCGCTAGATTGCTGCGCGCGACGCCCTCGGTCATCAACGGGGTATGCACCGCCACGAATTCGCGGACGAACATTATCCCGAAAGTTTTGGGAAGGAAAGCGGCTTCCTTCATGTTTGTGCCGCAAGCGTACTCGTTCGAAAACGTGGACAGAAACGGCAGAGCGCTGTGTTTGGGGGAAACAGTCATCCTTCAGTCCGAGCTCCAGCCGTACATGTCCCGCCTGCGGAAGCACGGCATTAAAATTACGACGACGCACAATCACTGGCAATTCGAATCCCCTCGACTGATGTACATTCATTTCGAATCGATCGATAGACCCTTGGATTTCGCCAGGAAAGTCCGCGACGCGAACCGCGTTCTAACGGCCCGCACCGTTCGGGGATAATTTCCGCACGAAAGGAGGCTACGCCATGGCTGCCAACTTCGAACAAACGTGCCGGCGCTTTTCCGCCGTGCTCGGCGGCATGCATACGGCCGAGAACGGCGTCTGCACCGTCATGAAGTCCCGCTCGAACATCAAGCCGATCGTTCTGGGCAGACGCGCGAAATCGTTCCTGCTCATTCCGCAAATGTTCGCGTTCGAATCCATGACGAGAGACGGAAAAGCGCTGTGCAGCGGGGAGACGGTCGTGCTCTCCTCCGAGGTCAACCCGCTCATCAAGCGGCTCCGCAAGCACGGCATCATCGTAACGGCCGTGCACAACCACTGGCTGTTCGACCGGCCGCGGCTCCTGTACATGCACTGGGAAGCTGTCGACGACCCGGTCGCGTTCGCCCGGAAAACGAAAGACGCCTTGAGCGTATTGACGACACGGGTCGTGCGCCCGGTCGCGGCTCGGCGGTAATCGCAGCAAAAACAAAAAACGCTCGGCGCGCAGGTTCCTTCCCTCGGAACGCTGCCGTCGAGCGTTTTTTACGCCGAACGAGCTGTTACGCGGCCCGTCTTCTCCGCACCGCGCTCCGCTTCCTGGCGTCGTTCCATAGGAGCCGAGCCGCCGGGGCCAGCGACGCCGCGAAGCAGGCGAAGGCGAGCAGCGACGGCAGCGACCAGGACAGCACCGGTTCGCCGAGCGCCGTCTGCCACCCGACGGCGGCGAGTCCTGCCGCATATGACGCGCCGGCGAAGTGAATCAGGCCGCGCCTCTCCCTTGCGCGCGCCTTCCGCTCCGCAAGCCAAGCGGCGAACGGCAGCGCCTGCAGCGCATGGAAGCCCAGCCCATGCAGCCACAGCAGGCTGCCGGATTCCCCGACGGCGCTGCCGCCATTCAAGGCGATCCCGATCCCGGCCGCGAAGGACAGCATGACCGCGGCCATCGCATACCGGATCGCGAGTACCATGTCGGGCCGAATCGCCGCGGCCCGCTTCCGGAAGTATTGCGCCGCAAGCGCCGCGTACGCCAGCACGAGCAGCAGCGCGACGATGCCGAAGCCGATGCCGAGAAACGTATCGAACGCCGCGCCGCCCTCCGGGAAGCGCGGATTGACGCCGCGGAAATGCTGCGCCGTCTCCGCGAAATACGAATACATGGCCAGGATCAAGTAGCTCCGCCGAAACAGCCGCTTCCCCCGATCGCTCAGCCCGGAGAGCGGCAGGATCGCCGCCGTCGACAATAAGAACACCCCTAGCGCGGCGTTGAAGGAGAACGCCTTCCACACGTCTCCGTCCGGGGCGACCCCGCCTCCGAATGCAAGCGCCCACGCCCCGCAAACGCCCGCCAACAGAAAGCCCAGCAAGCCGGCCAGCGTCAGCGCCCCTTCTCCCCGAAACAACGCGGCTGCGTCGTTCCCCTGCCCCGTTCTTGCCTGCATCGACATCCAACGTCATCCTCCCGTAAGTTCACGTATAACTCTACTGTACCGGGAGGAAGCCGCAGCGGCTTCCGGCGCAAGGCAGAGCGCATGCCGCTGCGATAGGTCGGGGAATTACCAGACTTTGGTCTTGCCGGTCTCGTTCATTCGGATCGGCAGCGGCGAAAGACGGAGGCCGAGCGCTGCGATCGACAGAGCGATCCAACCGAGCGCGAACGGCAGCTTCATGACGCCGAGAAAGACGTCCCACGCGGGCGAACCGTCGGAGTGCAGGGCGAACACGAACGTTTCGGCAGCGAACGTCGCGATCGCGAGCAGACCGGTCGCGGCGACGGCGATGCGCAGCGCGGCCGGCTGTTCGCGCCAGGCGGCGCCGCAGACGATCATGCTTACGCCGAAGACGAGCCACGACACCCAAAACATCAGGTAGCCGAGCGTCACCGGCAGCGACCTCCAGTCGACAAGCGTATTCACGACATGATACTGCAGCACTTGAGAGACCAGCTGCGCCGCCAATGCGCCTGCCGCCGCATAGTACCCTCGTCTCGCGGACGGGCGAGAGAAGCGCGCCGCCGGACGCAGCGCGAGCAGCAGCACTAGAAAGCAGATGCAGTGAAATACATTCCAACGAGAATATGTCAAATTGTCGATGCCAAGCCACAGCCGCTCCTGATTGTAACCTAGACTGCCGTGCGTCATCGCCCACGCCATGCCGAGGAATGCGTATGCGGCGCCGCCGGCGATGCCTGACGCGGCCGCGATTACGCGTAACGAAATAGTATTCATCGGACGCTGCCTTCCTTTCGAAGAGGTTTGCACCGATTGTATCGAAGGAATGCGAAAGTTTTGCCGAGTTCGTGCGAAGCCGCCGCGAAGATTTGCAGAAACTAAGTGCATCAGATCACAAATTATCTTCAATTTGAGAAATATATCGATTTGCATTACACTAGTGGTATTGAAAGGGGAGCTGTCAATTATGGCCGAACAAGCATCAGCGCCAACGATGGAAATCGGAATCAGCACGTTTTTGGAAACGACGCCGAACCCGGCGACGGGCGAGGTGATCAGCCACGCCGAGCGGCTGCGCAACGCGGTCGAGGAAATCGTCCTCGCCGACCAAGTCGGGCTCGACGTTTACGGAATCGGGGAGCATCACCGGGCCGATTATGCCGCCAGCGCCCCCGCCGTCATTCTCGCGGCCGCCGCGCCGCTCACGAAGCGCATCCGCCTCACGAGCGCCGTAACCGTCCTGTCCTCGGACGATCCGGTGCGCGTGTTTCAGCAATTCGCGACGGTCGACGGCCTGTCGAACGGCCGCGCCGAAATTATGGCGGGCCGCGGCTCGTTCATCGAATCGTTCCCGCTGTTCGGCTACGACCTTGAGGACTACGATACGCTGTTCGACGAGAAGCTCGAGCTGCTGCTCGCGCTGCGGGAATCGGAGAAGGTGACGTGGCGCGGCGGCGCGCATCGCCCCGCTATCGAGGGCCGCGGCGTGTACCCGCGTCCCGTGCAGCAGCCGCTGCCGGTATGGATCGCGAGCGGCGGGAACCCGGAATCCGTCGTGCGCGCCGGAATGCTCGGCCTGCCGCTCGCCCTTGCGATTATCGGGGGCATGCCGGAGCAGTTCGCGCCGCTCGTCGCCCTGTACAAGGAAGCCGCGTCCCGCGCCGGGCACGACCCGTCGAAGCTGGAAATCGCGACGCATTCGCACGGCTTCGTCGGCGACACGACCGAGCAGGCGGCGGAATTGTTCTTCCCTCCGACGCAGGCCCAGATGAACGTCATCGGCCGCGAACGCGGTTGGGGCCATTACAGCCGCGCCGCCTTCGACGCCGCTCGAACGCTTCGGGGCGCGCTGTACGTCGGCGATCCCGAATTCGTCGCCGAGAAAATTTTGCTCCTGCGCAAAAACTTGGGCGTGACCCGCTTCTTCCTGCATATTAATGTAGGCACGATGCCGCACCGCGACGTCCTGCACGCGATCGAGCTGCTTGGCACCCGCGTCGCGCCGATCGTCCGAGCGGAGCTCGCGAAGCAAGAAGCGAACGGCTGACACAACGGCTCCCGCGTCCCCCAAGCAACGCCAGTCGCTGTTCTGCAAAGCAGAGCAGCGGCTTTTTTTTCGAGCGCCCCTTCGCAGGAACCCCTTCCTTGCCGCCTTATCCCCCTTCCCTCGCAATTCCGACTTCTGTCATTCGCCGCATCCGCCCGCATATACATGAAGTGGCGTTTATTTTTCTTTATCGAAGGAGGTTCGCCGTGAAAGACTGTGCCAACCCCCGCTGCCGCTGCGGCGATTGTTCGTGCGGCGAAGGCTGCCGCTGCGATCACCGAGCATACCCGTACCCGACGCCATATCCCGTGCCGTACATCCCTTATTACCGGGACGTCCCGTCCCCGTCGGCCGTCGGCCGATTCGGCGCTCCCCCGCCCGCGTTCGGCGCTCTGCCCTACGCTATCACGCCGTAAGGAGGTATCGGATGCAACCTACTCCGTTCTCGCACAACGCGTTCTGGTCGCAGCTGCTGAACAGCCGCCTCGTTCCCGACCGGGAATCGCTGCTCGCCGCCGTCGAGGAAATGAAAGTGTGGACCGTACTGATGGCGGAGCACGCCAAATTCATTCGGCTCGGGCTCGACCCGAATCCGAACCAGGAAGAACTGTTCCGCATGGCGGACCAGTTCGCGATCGAGCTGGATCGACTGTACAGCCGCACCATTATCGCCCCGAACGCGCCGGACGAAACGCTGTATATTCTTCGGGAAGAGACGATCGTTCTCGTCAATAAGCTGATTCAATTCAAGAAGGAGCTGTTCCAAGCGCTGGAGTCCTGCCAAGGGCTCGCCATCTTGCCCGCGATATTGGTCGATCATGTCCGCCGGGAGGCGGATCGGTTCGTCGGCACGCTCGAACGCTCCAAACACGATCAGCAAACGAGAAGCAGGGACACGCTCGGCCTTAGCGGCGGCGGCCAGCTCGCGCAAACCGTTCCGCGCCAGCTGTACCATCGCCTTCCGCCGCAGCAGCTGTTTACCGTCGCCGTCGAGGAGACGATGTTCTTCTCCAGAATCCACTCCGAGCACGCCGAGCATTTATCCATGAGCTTCCGTCCCGAAGTGCAGGAATCGCACCGCCAAACCGCCATCCGGTTTCACCACGACTATAACAACTTGTTGATGCAAGCCGCGGAGGTCGAGCAGTCCGGCACCCAGCTCCGGCAGTTGATCGATGAGGAGCGGAAGCTGTCGCACGCCTTCCGCGACTATTTGGGTCAGCTGCTGGATGAAATATCGACATGCCGCATCCCGACCGGGCAGACGAACTTCCCGCCGCTTCTCGCCGATCATATGCGGAGGGAAGTCATTTATTTTATCGATATTTTGGATCGGTTCCGGTTCTCGTAAAACGCTTCGTGCCGGGGATAGCGGCCGCCGCTTTCCCCGGGGTTGTTTCCTATTCGACGATAGCCATATCCAATCATCCCCATTATAATGATCTTATTTTCCAGTCGTTAGCGGAGGGGATGAAATGGAACTTAAGCAATTGGAATATTTCATGGCCGTTTGCCAAGAGCTTCACTTTACGAGAGCCGCGGAAAAAATGGGGATCGCCCAGCCTTCGCTCAGCCAGCAAATACGGTTACTGGAACACGAGCTCGGCACGCCGCTGTTCGACCGCGTCGGCAAGAAAATCGTCATGACCGACGCCGGACGAGCCCTGCGGCACCACTGCTACAACGTGTTCCATGAATTGGCCCAAGCCAAAGCCGCCATCGGCGAACTTCAAGGCCTGCAGCGAGGCTCCTTGAAAATCGGCGCTCTGCTGACCGTAGTCAACTCCCTGCTCCCCCCGGCCGTGGCCGCGTTCCATCGGCGTTACCCGAACATCGAGCTGTCCGTGCTCGGGCTGCGCACCGGGGACATCCGTGACGGGCTGCTGCGGAACGAACTGGATCTCGGCGTCGTGTACTTGCCGGCGGACGACGAACACTTGGAAACGATCCCGCTGTATACGGAGCGGCTCGCGTTCGTGTTCGCGAAAGAGCACCCGATCGCGAGGGATCCCCTGGTCTCTTCGCTAGAAATGTTACACCGGTATCCTAGCATCCTGCTGCCTTCCTCCTATTCTTTGCGCCAACGGATCGACCGCCAATGCCAAGCGATGGGATTCGCGCCGAAGCCCGTCATGGAAATGACGACGATGGAATCCATCCTCGCCATGGTGAGCCAAGGGGTGGGCGTGACCGTCCTGCCGAAAACCTATGCGGATCGCGTCAATGCTCCGAACGTCGTCTCGGTTGCGATCGAGAAGCCCGCGCTGCCGATCCAAGTCGGAATCGCCTACCGCAAGAACAAGCATTTGTGCGCGGCCAGCCGAGCGTTTATGGAACAGCTGCTTACGGCGAAGGATCGCATACGAACGGGATAACGATTGATTATAATGGACCGTTCAATCTGGCCGCCGCGTCCTCCGATTCCCCTTGCAGACGCTTCTGGAACGTACGCCTCCAATTGTCCGACAATGCTTCGACCTCGAGAATGTTCCGGATCAGATCGACATTGGACCGATCCCGATGCATCGCGGCGTTGGCGGCCGCGACGGTAATGCCTAACGGATGCCTTCGCCGCAAAAGGAGGACGTCCCCGCTCCGTACGTACCCCTCGCGGAGAACGCGGAAATAGTACCCCGTGTAACCGGTTTGTTGAACGCGCATCGGCAAATCGGGCACGCCGTATCGGACAGCCAGCTTATAGCACGGTTGGCGCGGCTGACTGAGCTGAATGACCGCGCCCCCCGCCTCGTACACATCCCCGATGCAGACATCGCCCTCCATTACGCCCGCCAACGTCAAATTTTCCCCGAATGCGCCGAACCGAAGCGGAGCGCCCAATTCCTTTTCCCAATACGCGTAATGTTCGTAAGGATAGGCGCAGACGGCTTTGTCTTTGCCTCCGTGGTGAACCGGATCGGCCTGCCGGTCGCCTTCGAAGTTCAAGCAGGTCAAGAACGCGCCGTCTTTCGCGGGAACCTTCTGTATTCCCGAGATCACTTCTTTGTTTCTATACGTCATCGCGGCCGGCTGTCCCACGTTTAAGGACAAGATGCGAGCTTCTGTCATGTTCGACGCCCCTTTCGGTAAAAAGATAAGAAGGCGCGGATCCGCGCCTTCCTCTTGTCAACCTTGTTTGACGTCGTCCAAGCTGGCGCCGTAATTGATGTGATACGGCGTCCCGTCGACGACGAGCGCCGGAACGGATTTGACGCCGGCAAGCTCGGCCTCCGCGATCCGGGACCGGTCTTGACCCAGATGCACGACCTCCGTCGTCACCTTGGCCGGGTCCAAGAAGGATAGAAACCGCTGCTCCGCATCGACGCATACCGGACAACCCGCATGATAGAAAACTGCTTTCATCGTTTTTCCTCTCTCCTTATCGATGGTTGGATGTTCCTTGCAACTCTAAATTAGAATTTTTCTAAGCATAGATCAATTACATTGTTGTTATCGTTTGCATAGGAAATTCCTATGAACCGCCTGCCAAAAGCAAAAACGCCGAGACCACGGCTCGGCGTTCGAATGGAGAGAATGCATTTATTTATACAGCAAGTTGGTTTTCGCCAGCAAATCGTCCAGCAGGCGCAGCGCCTGCTTCAGCCCCTCCTCCTTGCCGAGGAGGAACTGCCCCTTCGCCGCATTGTCCGTCGGCTCCCGGGCGATCGCCTCCGCCTCTTGGGCGATGAGCGAACGCAGCACATGGAGCTGCAGCTGACCGAGCCCCCGTTCCGCGGCCAGCTCGTGGTCGCGCAAGCGGCGCCGCTCCAGCTGCATCTCCACCATCTCGTCGATGTCCGACTCGAGGAACCGCGCGGCCGAACGCAGCAGCTCGGCATACGCCTCCGTTCGGTTCTCCGTCATCCGCAGCGTATGCCCCGCATGGCGGATCAGGAAGCGGCACAGCCATTCGTTATGGTTCGCCCGGCGGTTGTGCAGCAGCGAATATTCGCCCTCGAAATGCCCCTCTTTCTCGACGAAGGCGCCGAGATCCGTATATTCGTGACAATCGGCGCAATACATCGCGTATTCGCGCAACGTCCATCACCCCGCCGTTCGGAACTCGGCTCCGCCCCTCGGTGGGGCGGCGGCAAGGCAAGATCCGCCTTACATATCCATGTCGTCCGCGGACGGCGTCTTCGATTTCTTCGGCTCCGGCTTGTCGCTGACGATGCACTCCGTCGTCAGGAACATCGCTGCCACCGACGCCGCGTTCTGGAGCGCCGAGCGCGTCACCTTCGCCGGATCGACGATGCCGCTTTCCACCATGTTTACCCATTCGCCGGTCGCCGCGTTATATCCGACGCCGACCGGTTCGTTCTTGATGCGTTCGACGACGACGGAGCCGTCGACGCCCGCGTTCGACGCGATTGCGCGAATCGGCGCCTCCAAAGCGCGCAGCACGATTTGGACGCCGGTCGCTTCGTCCGGATCGCTCGCCGTAACCGCGGCGACCGCCTTGCTCGCGTTCACGAGCGCCACGCCGCCGCCGGAGACGATGCCCTCCGCTACGGCCGCGCGCGTCGCGTTCAGCGCGTCTTCGATGCGCAGCTTCTTCTCCTTCAGCTCCGTCTCGGTCGCGGCGCCGACTTTGATGACGGCGACGCCGCCGGACAGCTTCGCGAGGCGCTCCTGCAGCTTCTCGCGATCGAAGTCGGACGTCGTCTCTTCGATTTGCTTGCGGATTTGCTGCACGCGCGCGTCGATGTCGGCTTTGCTGCCGGCGCCGTCGACGATCGTCGTCGCGTCCTTCGAGACGCGCACCTGCCGCGCCGTGCCGAGCTGCGACAGCTCCGCGCTTTTCAGCTCGAGGCCGAGCTCCTGCGTAATCGTCGTGCCGCCCGTCAGCGTCGCGATATCTTGCAGCATCGCCTTCCGGCGGTCTCCGAAGCCCGGCGCCTTGACCGCGACGCAGGTGAACGTGCCGCGCAGCTTGTTGACGACGAGCGTCGCGAGCGCTTCGCCTTCGACGTCCTCGGCGATGAGCAGCAGCGGCTTGCCGGCTTTCATCACTTGCTCGAGCACCGGCAGCAGCTCCTGAACGTTCGACACCTTCTTATCCGTAATGAGGATGTACGGATTGTCGAGCACCGCTTCCATCTTGTCAGAATCGGTCACCATGTACGGCGAGATGTAACCGCGGTCGAACTGCATCCCTTCGACGGTTTCGAGCTCGGTCGTGAAGCCCTTCGACTCCTCGACGGTAATGACGCCGTCTTTGCCGACTTTGTCCATCGCTTCGGCGATCATCCGGCCGACTTCCTCGTCCGCCGCGGAAATCGACGCGACCTGCGCGATTTCTTCCTTCGTCTCGACCGCTTTGCTGATGGTGCGGATTTCTTCAACAGCTGCGCGCACCGCCTTCTCGATGCCGCGCCGGACAGTCATCGGATTCGCGCCGGAGGTGACGTTCTTCAGCCCCTCGCGAATCATCGCCTGCGCCAGCACCGTCGCGGTCGTCGTACCGTCGCCGGCGACATCGTTCGTCTTCGTGGCGACTTCCTTCACGAGCTTCGCGCCCATATTCTCGAACGGATCCTCCAGCTCGATCTCCTTGGCGATCGTGACGCCGTCGTTCGTGATGAGCGGAGAGCCGTATTTTTTCTCCAACACGACGTTCCGCCCCTTCGGCCCGAGCGTCACCTTCACCGCGTTCGCCAGCGCGTCTACGCCGCGAAGCATTTTATGACGGGATTGCTCGCTGAACAACATTTGCTTAGCCATTTACGACCAACTCCTTTTCCTTCGAAGGTTCCAGAATGCCTAAAATGTCGCTCTCCCGCATAATGAGGAGCTCCTTCTCGGCGTATTTGACCTCGGTGCCCGCATATTTGCTGTACAGCACCAAGTCGCCGACGTTCACGTCGAGCGGAATCGTGCTGCCGTTCTCGACGCGCCCTTTGCCGACGGCGAGCACATACCCTTTCATCGGCTTTTCTTTCGCCTTCTCCGGAAGAACGATGCCGCTTTCGGTCCGATCCTCCTGTTTCAGGGGTTCAATTACGACACGGTCGCCCAAAGGCTTCAACATCGGTCATGCCCTCCTAAACAAGGTGAATTTTCAAAGTTTGTTAGCAAACGCCTATGTAGAGTGCTAACAACTATTACTATACAAATTTCTTTCCCGCTTTCAATCTCCGAAAATGACGAAAAATATCGCGCTGCAAGGCGATTTTCGCAAATATCTTATGCTTCTGGCTTTTTGCGACGAATCGTTTCGGATTTCTCGCCGATCTGCGTTCGCCCAGATCCGGAAGGTTTCTCTTTGAAAATGGTACGATATTCCAGCTGCTGGGGCCCATTTTAAAGAATAGAGGACAATCGACGGAATCCTTCCTATTCCCGCGGTCATAAGGTATATCAGTCTTCTAACGGAGGTGGTTCTTATGAAATGGTTCAAAGGTCTTATGACTCGCCTTTGGAAAGACGATTCCGGCCAAGGCATGGTCGAGTACGGCCTCATTCTGGCCCTCGTTGCCGTCGTTGTCATCGGCCTGCTGATGACGATGGGCGACGAGCTGAATCGCTTCTTCCAATATATCGTCACGAAAATGGGAGAAATCACGACGCCTACAACATAACTAATTGCATGCAATCGCGAGGGAGGGAGGGCCATGCCCTCCCTTTCTTCCAAAAAAAGCTAGGAGGAGAGACGGCGATGCTTACCGTCGTTACGATCGTGTTTTCAGCCCTCGTGTTCTATTTGGACCTGAAGTATCAAGTGATTCCGAATAAGCTTACGCTGCCCGCCATCGCCGCCGGTTGGCTCCTATCTTGGCTGCACGGGGCGCTCGCGCCGAGTTTGATCGGCTCCTTGATCGGCTTCTTTATTTTGCTGCTCCCGTTCGTCATGGGCTGGATCGGCGGAGGCGACCTGAAGATGCTCGCGGCGCTCGGCGCCCTGATGGGGCCGTCGTCCTTCATCTCGGCGTTCTTCCTCGGCATCCTGATCGCCGGCGCGCTGTCGCTGCTGGTGCTTGTCAAAAACCGGGCGTTGCTTCACATGGTTAAATACATGTTGAAGCTGCCCGAGGGCGATCGGTATCGTCCGATCTCGCAAGCGATTCCGTTCGGCTCGTGCATGAGTCTTGCCGTCTTTACTCTCATTCTAATGGGTTTGGTGGTATGATCCGATGACCTATCGCAATTTGCATATCGTGATCGCTCTCGTCTTCGCCGCGCTGACCGCTTACGCGGGCTTCGCGCTCGTGTCGGCGCCGGAGCGTCCCGAAGCGGCCGCCGTCGAGGTGCCCGTCGCCTCGCGCGCGCTCGAGGCGATGGCGTCGGTGACGGAGCAAGACGTGTTCTGGATTCGGGTCCCGGAAGGCGCGCTGGACGGCGTCACGTTCCTCGGCGAACGGCAGGACATCGTCGGCAAAACCGTCATCCATCCGATTCCGGCCGGAAGCTTGTTCACCGCCGCGGACCTGCTCGACGACGCGACCGTCAATCCGTTCCACCTGCCGGAGGGGTACCGCGCCGTCACGGTGGAAAATACGCCGATCATCGGCCTCGGCGGCCATTTGAAGACAGGCATGTTCGTCGACATCGTCTGGATTCGCGGAGACGGCGAATCGACGACCGCGCAGCTCGCGTTCCAGAACATTAAGGTGCTCGCCGTCGGCGCGCCCGGCGCGGTGCAGCTCGAGCCGACCGAAGCCGCGAAAACCGTTACGCTCATGATGACCGCGGAGGACGCCGTCGCGTTCGCCTTGCGGGCGCAGACGGGGACGCTCGCGTTCGCCGTGCGGCCGTCGCCGACCGAAGCGCCGATCGATCTCGATTCGCTGGATGTGAGCGATTTACTTCAGCCGTAAAGGAGGGATAATCCTTGCATAAGATGAGGGTGTTTCATTTGAACGCCTCGGATGCGTCGCATGAGCTGCTCGAGGAGATGCTTCGCGGGGAGCCGAACATTCACGTGCTCGGACATTCGCCGTCCGTCGCGGGCGGCTTCGAGGAGATGAAGCGCTACTTTCCCGACGTCGTCATTCTCGACGAGAGCGCCTGCTCGGGCCCCGCCGCCGATGACGTTCAAAAGCTGCTCACCCACTCTCCTTACTTGGCCGTGCTCGTGACCACCAGCGAAGATACGTCCGCGAAACGGAGGCAGCTGATGAACGCCGGCGCCCGAGACGTGCTGTCGAAGCCGTACCCGGCCGAAGAGCTCGTCGAATCGCTGCGCAGCGTGTACGATTACATCCGCCCGCTGCGCGACCATTACGCCGGCCATTCGACGCGGCTCCTGATCCGCGCGCCGAAGATGATCACGGTATTCGGCACGAAGGGCGGCATCGGCAAATCGACGCTGTCGTCCATGCTGGCGGCCGGCCTCTCGTACCGGTTCCGGGAGGATACCGCGCTCGTCGATCTCGATCTGCAGTTCGGCGACATTTCCGTCATGATGGACATCGTGCCGCAAGCGACGCTCACGCACGCCGTCGAAAACATCGAGAAGCTGACGGGCCGCGAGCTCCGGCAGCTGATGACGAAGCATCCGCTGCAGCTGTATATTCTCCCTTCCCCGCAAAACCCGGAGGAGGCGGATTTCATCAGCGAACCGGCGCTGATCAAAGTGTTCTCGCTGCTCAAGGAGCAGTTCGATTACGTCGTCGTCGATTGCCCGCCGGGGTTCACCGAATCGTCCGTCGTCGCGCTGGAACGAAGCGACGTCATATTGTTCGTCACTTCGCCCGAGCTCATCTCGCTGCGCAACACGAAGACGGGACTGAAGACGATGTACGATCTCGGCATCGACGAAAGCAAAATCAAAATCGTCGTCAACCGGCATTCGTCGAAAAGCCATTTTACGAAGGGCATGATCGAAGACATCTTGGGGGTTCCGGTCTACAAATTTCTGTCGAACGACTACCCGCACGTGCTCAAGTCGATCAATCAGGGCCGGCCCGAGTTCATTTACGACAGCAAATCGTCGTTAGGGAAAGATCTCGGCGCCATGATCGAAGGGCTCCGGTCCTATTACACGCTCGATGCCGGACGCAAGCCGCAGCGATCGTGGTGGCCATGGTCGAAACGTAATTCGTAAGGGGGTACGCGGCCGTGTCGCTCTACAAAAAGCTGAAACAAAACAAACAAACCGCCGGCGAAACGAACGAACAGCAAGAAATGATCATCCTGATGCAGCGCATCCGATCGAAGCTGCTGCTGCGCACTCAACGGATCACGGACGAAACGGAGCATCCTGCGCTGCGTCAGGAGGTCGCCAATTATTTGGAGACGCTGCTCGCCGAAGAGCAAAAATTTTTGCCGAAGGAAGAAAAGGATACGCTCATCACCCAAGTCGTACAGGACATCACCGGTCTCGGCCCGATTCAGCCGCTGCTCGAAGACGATACGATCAGCGAAATCATGGTGAACGGGCCGAAGCAGGTGTACGTCGAACGGTTCGGGAAGCTGGAGCTAAGCCAGCACCACTTCTTGCACGACCAACAGGTGCTGCACGTGATCGAACGCATCATCGCGCCGCTCGGCCGCCGCGTCGACGAGAGCACCCCGATGGTCGACGCCCGGCTTCCGGACGGGTCCCGGATCAACGCCGTCATCCCCCCGCTCGCGCTGAACGGGCCGACGCTGACGATCCGAAAGTTCCGCAAGGATAAGCTCGGCATCCAGGAGCTTATTCAATTCGGGGCGCTCAGCAAGGAGATGGCGGCGTTCCTCGAGCAGGCGGTCGTGAGCCGCATGAACATCCTTGTCGCCGGCGGCACCGGCAGCGGCAAAACGACGCTGCTCAACATCTTAAGCGCGTTCATCCCCGAGAACGAACGCATCATTACGATCGAGGACGCGGCCGAGCTGAAGCTGCGCCAGCCGCACGTCATTTCGCTGGAGACGCGCCCGTCGAACGTGGAAGGCAAAGGCGAAGTGACGATTCGCGATCTGCTGCGCAACTCGCTGCGGATGCGGCCGGACCGGATCGTCATCGGGGAGGTGCGCGGCGGCGAGGCGCTCGACATGCTGCAAGCGATGAACACGGGTCACGACGGTTCGCTGTCCACCATTCACGCCAACGCCCCTCGCGACGTGCTGTCCCGTCTCGAGACGCTGATGCTGATGTCCGGTTACGACTTGCCGCTCAAGGCGATTCGCGAGCAAATCGCTTCCGCGGTCGACCTGATCGTCCTGCAGAAACGATTCCGCGACGGCAGCCGGAAGATCACGCACATTACGCATGTCGAAGGAATCGAAAACAACACCGTGGTGCTTCAAGACGTGTTCGTCTTCGAGGAAGTGCCGGCCTACGGCTCAACCGCGGTCAAAGGCAAGTTCGTGCAAACGGGGTCCGTCAGCTTCAAAGATCACTGAACGTTAAGGAAAGGAGGAGAACTTGGGATGCGGTGGATCTTTCTCTTTTGCCTGTTCGTCGCCGCCTTCGGGCTGTTTCTGCCCGTCGGCCGGAATTTGAACGGGGCGCTGGTGACCCGCATTCGGATGTGGCGGTACTTGCAGCAGAAAAGCAAAACGGCGAAGTCGGAGCGCAAGAACGACCGGCCGACGCTGATGGAGCGGAAAGTGTGGAACGGTCTGCAGCGCAAACTGGCCGCCGCCTCTATCCCGCTCACGCCGAAAGAATTCGTCTCGATTTTGTTCGGCGCGGGCTTGATCCTGCTGCTTTTCGCCTTCGTCTGGGGGCCGATTCCGTCGCTGGCGGTCGCGGCGGCGCTGTACGGACTCGTCTTCGTCCTGCTCAAGCAGCTGCCCGCCCGGCGCAAACGAAAAATGGCGGCGCAGCTCGGGGACGCGCTGCTGCTGATGTCCAGCGCGCTGAAATCGGGCTACTCCATCGTGCAAGCGATCGATCTCGTCGCGCGGGAAAACATGCAGCCGCTCTCCGAGCAATTTCAATCGCTGACCCAGTCGCTCAAGCTCGGCGAATCGTTCGAGAAGGCGCTCGCCGACTTCGGCAAACGGCTCGATATCGAGGAGCTGACGCTCGTCGTCGACACGATTCTCATCACCCGGGAAACCGGAGGCAACGTCACGCAGGTCATCGACGAGCTGATGGACGTCATGCGGGAAAACGAAAAGCTGGCGGAGGAAGTGAAGGCCGTATCCGCGCAAGGCCGAATGTCCGCTTGGGTCATCGGCATGCTGCCGCTGTTCCTGTTCTTCTTCCTGTTCGCCATCAGTCCGGATTACATGTCCGCTCTCGTCAATAACATTTTCGGCATCATCCTGCTCGCCGTAGCGGCGGGGAGCCAGGCGATCGGCATTTTCGTCATCCGCAAAATGATTCGGTTTAAGATCAGGTGAGTCCCATGGACCGTATGATATTCGTCGCTTTGTTGTTTGTCGCGAGCTACTCGTTTTGGAATCTAGTTTGGTACGCCTTGGTCTGGCATCCGAAACGGAGATTGATGCAGCGCATTCGGATCTATTTCCCGCGAGAACACAAGACGATTTATGAAATTCCGCTGCTCCAGCGCATTCTGACCCCGCTCGTGCAGCGATTCGCTTCCGCCGTCGGCAAGCTGACGCCAAGAAGGTACCGCGAATTTTTGATGCGCATCACGCTGCTGCTGACCGATCCGGTCGACGTCAATCGGTTGATCGGAACGAAATGGCTGTTGTTCAGCTCGACGCTGCTGTTTTTCGGCCTCCTGCTGCTGACGAGCGGTTCGCTGGCGCCCGTCATGTGGATCGTGCCTTTCGCGCTGTTCTTTCTTCCCGATCTAATGATTCGCGGGAAAGTCAACAAGCAGCGCCAGGAAATGCAGAGCGAGCTGCCGTACTTGCTCGATATTTTGTCGGTCGTCCTGGAAGCCGGCACGTCGTTCGACAACGGGCTTTCGAAAATTTGCGCGAAGCGCAGCGGTCCGCTGTACACGGAGCTGGAGCGGATGATGCGCGAAATCGCGGTCGGCTCGACGCGGGAAGAAGCGCTGCGGCACGCCGCCGAGCGCGTACAGCTGCCCGACTTCTCCCAGCTCGTGCGCGCGCTCATTCAGGCGGACAAAATGGGCGTCAGCATCGTGCGCACGATTCGGATGCAGTCGGAGCAGCTTCGGATGAAGCGCGCGCAGCGCATCCACGAGAAAGCGATGAAGCTGCCCGTCAAAATCATGTTTCCGCTCGTGTTGTTTATTTTTCCGCCGATTTTCTTGGTCATTCTCGGACCCGGCATACTGCAGATTATTGAAATGTTTACAAGTCAGTAAAGGAGGTCATCGTTATGTCCTTGCTTCCGATTCGCACGATGCGGTTCATGTCCGTGCGCATTCCGACCCGGCCTGTCGTCGTCCTCGTCACGCGCAATCATCAAGATGAACTGCAGCGATATTTGTCGAAGCTGACCGCTCACGCCTGGTTTCAGGAAGGCGGCATCATTCACATCTGGGACCAATATTCGATGGACCGGACGAAGGCGGTGGCGGATCTTTATATGGAGAAGCATCCGGACCGGATCACGTGGACGCCGCAGGTGCCCGACGTTCGGCCCGAGCGCTGGTTCGCGCGCCTCTCGAACGAACCGATGGTGGAAATCGTCAATTTGGCGGCGATGGATCGCGTGGGCGGCTACCTTCCGCCGCAGTGGTGGACGTCGTGGTTCGACTGGCTGCGCCGGCCTATTCGTTCCGAAGGGCGCAAGCCCGACCCGAAGCGGCTCGTCGAGGCGTTGGAATGGGAACGCAGCCGTATCTACGACGTCATCCGCGAACAGTTTTTGGAGCCTCTCTCGCATGCCGAGATGGTACACGCTCATCACGAAGCGGCCGGGGGCGGCGAAGATCGGCTGGACCGCATCCGCGACATCTACCGGAAGAGCGCCGCGCGGCTGCGCAGTTCCGCTCTGTTGTTCGATCCGGAAGTGTGGCGCGGGGACGGCTTATATTCCAACTTGCTCCCGTTCTGCGACGGCTTCACGGAGCGGACGAACATTCCGTGCGAGGTGACGGAATTCGGGGCCGAGCGTCCGCTGCCACGGTATCTCGGCATCACGTTGATGCGCATCGTGGCCGAATGCTTCCAATGGATCGCGCCGACCGGCGGCACGCAGCAGGTGTCGGTTCGCGTCCGGTGGCGTCTCCGCGGCGTCGCGGTCCGCATCAAGACGGTCGGCGTCGTCTGGGAGCACGGGAACATGTCGGAGGAGAAAACGGCCATGGAGCAGCGCGCTTCGATCGTCGGCGGCGCGATCCGATGGTCGAAGAACGGCGTGACGATCGTGTTGCAGGACGGGAGATGAGGCATGATGGCGCGCCGTAATCGCAGCGAAGAAGGGCAAAGCTTGCTCGAATGGTCCATCGTCTTGCCGGTCATCCTGTTGTTTTTGTTCGCTCTGATCGATTTCAGTTTTATCTTGTACCAAAAGCATACGCTCGATCAACTGACCAAGGAAACGGCGCGCGGCGCCAGCATCGGGATGAGCGCGGATGCGCTGCGCACCGAAGCCGGACGAATCGCGGAAACGATGATTCCGGTTTCCTCCACGTCGTACGCGGAGGCGACGAACGCCAGCGGGCAGCGCTACGGCCAGCTGACCTTGACCGCAGCCGACGGGAGGACGATCGTCTTGACGTTCCAACCGGCGCTGTCGCTAAGGGCGAAAGGCGCTTCAATTCGCTCCTCGACCGAGTACACGTACCGGTTCCTCACGCCGGTTCTGTCGGAGATCGAAGGCGTGAAGCTGCGAAGCGCTTATGTAACCTTGGTGGAATATGTCCCTAATTCATAACGCGCGGCTTGCTCCCAGGGAAGCGAGGACCGCCGATTCGAAAGGGGGTGCGTGCGATGAAACTGCCGCGCTTCGTCCGTGACGAGCGGGGGCAAACCGTGACGCTGTTTGCGCTGCTGCTTCCCGTTCTGATCGCGCTGGTCGGCCTGGCCGTGGATACGGGTTGGTTTCTATACAATAAGATGAAAATTCAAAATGCCTCCGATCTATCCGCATTATCCGCGGCGCAAAAACTGCCGGACACGCCGACCGCGCGCTCGACCGCCGTCGACATTTTTCAGAGCAATTACGGGCAGGCCGTGTCGATCAGCAATATTAACTTTTTTAACCAGAACAAGGGGATTAAAGTCCATTACGAAGCGCAGCTTCCCCTTCTGTTTCTTCCCATCGTCGGCATCGACGGCGTGACGATTACGGGGAAGGCGGAGGCCGTCGTACAGTTTTTGCACCAGCCGACGGAGGTCATTCCGATCGCTATTTTTCATACCGTTCCGCTCGTTTACGGGCAAACGACCGTCATCTACGGCGACAACTCGACCGTCGGCAACTTCGGCCTCGTCGATCTAAGCCGAGGCGCGATCTCCGGCGACGAAACGATCAATATGGCCCTCGAACGGTGGATCGCTTACGGCTTCAAGTCATCGGACGGCGTTCTGCCGAAGACCGGCGAGAAAATTTTGACCATTACGGGCAAACGGACCGGGCCTGTCGACAAAGGCTTCGATATTCGTATCGCGGAAGGCCGAAACCGGGTTATTTGCCCCGTCGCCGACTTCTCGAAAGCGAAGTCGAGCTCTACGGTGCCGATCCTCGGTTTCGCCTTGTTCGAGTCGGTTTCGAGCACGATCGTCGGCACCGGCGCGAGCGAAACCGTCCACATCGCCGGCAAGTTCGTGGAAATGATCGACCCGCATGCGATTACCGACCCCGGCGCCGGCGCCTACGGCATTAAGAGCGTTTTGCTTGTGAAATAACGACAAACAGCGGCCGTTCGAACGAGAACGTACTCGTGTCGAACGCCGCTGCCTGTTTTTTTGCCTGTCTTACCCTGCCGCCGTTCGAGACATGGCTCCTTGGGTGATCGCCAGATGATGCATCGTCACTTCCGGCCGGCTTCCTACCCGGATGTTGACGCCCGTTTGCCCCAGCCCTTCGCTGATATAAAACGGTTTTCCCCCGGCGTAGTGGAGCCCTTTGATCATATTCAACCGAACCAGCTTCCCCATCTTCACCAAATGGTACGGCTTCGGCCAACAAATTTGCCCGCCGTGGAAATGGCCGGACAGCAAGTAATCGTAATGGTACGGATCGAGCTCCAGCACGACGTTCGGATCATGCGTAAGAACGAGACGGTATTCGTGCTGCGTCGCGCGAGCGAAAGATTTCTTCAAATCGCTTCGTCCCGTACAGTGATCGTCGATGCCGATGATATGCAGCCGGCGGCCGCCGATCTCCACCACATCGCTTTCGTTCTGCAGCGTTCTACAGCCGTATTGATGGAACGTCTTGCGCAGCTTCTGGAACGCTTCCGGACGCAATACGTAATCATGATTTCCGAACACCGCGTAAATGCCGTGAGCGGGTTCGAGCTTTCTCAGCGCTTCGAGATACGGGGCGAGTTTCGGAATCGTACGTTTGCGATCCAAGAAGTCGCCTGTCAGCGCAATGATATCAATCGTCTCGCCGCGGAGCTTATCGTAGAGCTCGTCCGGCGATATCGATATGTTTTCCAAATGCATGTCGGATAGATGAAGCACGTTCAATACGGGGGCTTCCGGATGCTCGGCGAGGCCGATGCGCTCTCTTCGCAGAAAGACATCCTTCGTATTCTTATATGCTTTGTAACCGAACCCGAGGAGGACTACAGCCACGATCGACCACATTATCGTCATTCTAACGATCCCCCTTCTTTTCTACTAGACTACTTATTATAGAAAATCGGGGGATAGATTGTTAGTTGTAATTATTTCAATCGACCGCTCCGTATTTCTCGAACAATGTTTCTTTCGGCATATACAAATATTTCAACGATTGTTTTCGAATCGTTTTGAACGGCTGCGACACGAAGAGAAGACAGATCATCGATTGCGGAACCCATTTCATTATTTTCAATCCTCGGCTGCCGATCGGCAATACTTCGAAGCCGAGGCGATCGCAGCCTTTGTTCAGCAGCGTAATGCCGATCAGCCCTTTGATCTCCTTCGACATCGGATGGCGGCGTACGTAATCGGCCAAGCAGGGCAGCGACGCTTGCACCGACCGCAGAATGTATTTCCCCCGTTCGATGTCCCCGCGCAGCGGAAACAGCGCTTGGAGCAGCCGGACATTATGCAGATGGATCTTCAACAACACGTCCCCGGGCTTCACGCTTTCTCCGTTCGAAAGAACTAACGGTTTCCCGCGGTAAGTTAGCAGCCTTACCCTGAAAATGTTCCGTTCCGGCTCCGCTTCGACGTAACGCAGACGCGTAAACATGTAGTAAATGGGATCGACCCATCTCCAAATCCATAACATCCACGTCTTCCCATACATCTGAGTGTACCCCTTCGGATTGGATTCGGTGCTTAGTATCCCAAGGGACGACGCGGTTCAAAAAGGGAATCCAAGGTGGAATGCTAATGATCTCCTTCCTCGCCAGCGAAATGATGCGTTAAATTACGGCGGAGGCGGAAAAACTTCTAAGGTCATTACATTATGGAGGAGAGCCGGAATGAAAAAGGTGCTGCTGCTGCCGTTTCTTCGATTTCATTCGGGCCATCACCAGGTGGCTGATGCGTTGCGCGAGTATATCCGGATCGCGGAACCCGATGCCCAATGCGAAAAAATCGACATCTTCTCCTACGCTTCCGAGACGATCGAAGCCTTGGTTTCCCGCATTTACTTGCGGTGGATTCATAGCTTCCCAGGCGTATACAGTTGGATATACAGGAAATCGGCGTATTCCCATGGCACCCGTCAAAAACGGTTTTACAGTTACGAACTGCTCTTCCTTGAGGCGATGAGAGCCTTGCTCCGGGAACAACAACCGGATTTGGTCCTATGCACCCACTGTCTGCCTTCCTATATCGTTGGTCGATTGAGGCGGCTCGGCGAGACGTCCGTTCCTTTCGTCAATGTGTATACGGATTTTTTCATTAACAACGTCTGGGATCGCCGTACAGCGGATTATCACTTCGTCCCGGATCGCCATATTAAGGAGCAACTAACTGCATCAGGCGTCGAAGACCACCGAATTTTCGTAACCGGCATCCCTGTCCATCCCGAAATCGACGGCTCCCCCCGCATCGCCGAAAGGCAGGAGCCGCGGGTTACCGTTCTGCTGGCCGGCGGCAGCCTCGGAGCAGGTCAGATGCGAACCTTGATCGAGAACACCCGAAGCAGCGCCGCTATCACCTACAAAGTCCTTTGCGGCAAAAACCGGCGATTGTTCGATGAATTGCGGCAACGGGCCGATCCGCATATCGTCCCGATGCCGTACATCGAGTCCAAATCGGAAATCAACCGGCTTTACCACGAAGCCGACGCGATTTTAACGAAGCCGGGGGGCGTCACCATGAGCGAATGTATCCGGATCGGACTGCCTCCCCTTATTTATCATTCGCTGCCGGGCCAAGAAGAAATCAATTTCCGTTACCTATTCCGCTTGGGGTTGGTTCACGACTGGCATGATTGGCACGTGGGCGATATGGAATCCAGACTCCTCGAACTGGTATCGAACCGTTCGAACGGTTGGAAATCGAAGCTGGAAACCTACAGGCGGCAGCTGACCGAACAAGATCTTGTATCCACTGTACGCCATATCCTTCGAAGCCCTTAAAAAGGGGTGGTTCACGTATGCAGCACATTATAACGCTTTGTATTCTCCTTTTGCTGCTTCCGATGCTGTTCGCTACCGCCGGCGCCGCCCGCGCATGGAGAGGCGCGAAAGAAGCTCAAGAGCAGGGCGAACGGTCGAACGAGCCGATGCAAATCATTGACGAGGGTATCGTTTGTCTGCATGCCTTGCGCAATCATGGGGTAACGAAAGAGCAGTTGTATGATATGCTGCGCAGCAAAGGTCTTCGCACGGCCGAACAAGTGGATTGCGCTTTCTTGGATCCCTTCGGGCAGATTACGGTGATCGAGAAAAGCGAAAAACGCCCTTGATCGCGGTAACGATCAAGGGCGTTCTTGTCGGCTTGGCGGCGTCCTACTCTCCCGGGACCCTGCGGTCCAAGTACCATCGGCGCTGGAAGGCTTAACGTTCGTGTTCGGGATGGGTACGCGTGGTTCCCTTCCGCCATTACCACCAAACCTGATTTTTGCGCACGCTTCTCCGAGTAGACATTCCGCAAAATATCATACCTTAGAAAAGACATGCAGCTTTGTTTGTTCAAGGAGACTTGCCCCCTGAAAACTGGATGCGAAATCAAACGAAACATCGTATGGCTGGGGTCCCCGCAAAGTACTCGGAATCCGCTTCGCAGCGACTCGTCACTTTGTGGGGTGTAGTTGGATAAGTCCTCGACCGATTAGTATTCGTCAGCTCCACGCATTGCTGCGCTTCCACCTCGAACCTATCAACCACGTCGTCTACATGGGGTCTTCAAGCAGGGAAATCTCATC